>NZ_JBEOUK010000009.1:0-221302 GCF_040304045.1 Kitasatospora sp. NPDC094016 | reverse complement strand
CCCCCCCCGCGCCGGGGGGGGGGGGGGCCCCCCCCCCGGGCGCCCCCCCCCCCCCCCCCCGACGCCGTACGCGGGAACCAACTTCGGTGCCGGGCTCGTGGCTGCGGCCGCCGTCTGGCGGCCCGTCGCATTCGCCGCGGCAGCGAGAACGCCGTCAGTGGTCGGCCCAGGTCTTACGAGACGATGCTGGAACCGGTCACCCAGCCACCCAGCACTGCGCCGGGCAGGATCTCCTCGTCACGGTCGACGCTGTCGGCACGTCCGACGAGATCACCAGGCGCGTGCCCACAGCGTCCCGGGAGCAGAGCTTCTGCTGACCGCGGGTGCGGTGGCGATTCAGCGGGGGTGGCTCTGTTCACGAATCTGGACGGCAAATGTTCAGTACTTCGGGAGGCGCTGGGCGGGTGCTCTGTTCGATGTTCACGAGAATCGACAGCACCTGCGCGAACCCTGTGGAGCTGTGGACTTGGGCGGGTCATCCGCTGGTGGGCGGGGCTCCGAAGGTACGCCGGTAGGCCTGCGGCGTCGTGCCGAGGCGCCGGGCGAAGTGGTGGCGGAGGGTGTCGATGCTGCCGAAGCCCGCGCGGTGGGCGACGACGGTGACCGGCTCGTCCGTGGTCTCCAGGTGATGCTGGGCAAGCAGGACGCGCTGTCCGGTGAGCCATTGCAGCGGGGTGGTCCCGGTCTCCTGCCGGAAGCGTCGGGCGAAGGTCCGCGGGGAGAGGTGGGCTTGGCGGGCCATGGCCTCGACAGTCAGGTCCTGGTCGAGGTTGGCTTCGATCCAGGCCAGGACGGGGGCAAGGGAACCGGTCCCGTGCCGAGGGAGGGGGCGTTCGCGGTACTGGCGCTGGCCGCCGTCGCGGTGCGGGGGCGCGACCATGCGGCGGGCGATCGCGTTGGCGACGGCGCTGCCGTGTTCCTTGCGGATGAGGTGGAGGCAGGTGTCGACGCCGGCGGCGGTGCCGGCGCCGGTGATGACCGGGTCCTCGTCGACGTAGAGCACGTCCGACTCGACCCGGGCGCGCGGGTGGCGGCGGGCGAGTTCGTCGGTGTAGCGCCAGTGGGTGGTGCAGCGCCGCCCGTCCAGCAGCCCGGCCTCGCCGAGTAGGAAGGCCCCGGTGCAGATGCTCAGGACGCGGGCGCCGCGTTCGACGGCGGCCCGTAGTTCCTCCGCCAGGTTGTCCGGCTGCCGCACGTACGGGTCGTAGGCCGGGACGCAGATGAGGTCCGCCGAGGCCAGCCGCTCCAGGCCGTGCCGGGTCCGGACCTCGAAGCCGTGCCGCATCGGCACGCTGTCGCCGGTTCCTGAGACAAGAGCGAAGTCGTAGACGGGGAGCGCATCGTCGCTGCGGTCGATGCCGAAGACCTCGCAGAACACACCCAGTTCGAAGGCGTGGGCGCCTTGAAGGGCCAGGACGGCGACATCGCGAAGCACCGGCTCCCGATCTCCTCTCACGACAGTGGCAGGAACTTCAGCCTATCCGTCGTTTCTGCCACTCCCAGCGGGTGCTCCGTCCTGGAAGGCTCGAAGGCGTTCCCTCTCAACCTCAACCGCGCGAACAGCCAGGAACCCGGATGACCACGCACATTCCCGCCACCAACGCCGCCCTCTTGTCACAGACGGCCCAGATCCTGCGCGCACTCGCGCTCGACGAGGAGCTGAAGTGGCGCATCCCCGGCGACCCCGTCCTGGGCCCCCTGGCCCGCAAGGTCGCCCGGCGGTACCTTGCCGGCGAAACCCTCCCCGACGCCCTGGACCGCGCGCAGCAGATCCTGGCCGCCGGCCACCGCGTGAATGTCGAGTACATGGGCGAGAGCTGCCGCGACCCGCAGCGGGCCGCCGAAGAGACCGACACGTTCCTCGCCGCCGCCCGGCTGCTGCCGCCCGAGTGCTCGATCTCCCTCGACCTCTCCCACATCGGCCTCGCCGTCGACGCAGAGCTCGCGCTGGCCAACGCCACCCGCATCGCCCAGGCCACCGCTGCCACCGGGCGGGAGATGATGATCTCGGCCGAAGGCTCCGACCGTACCGACGCGGTCCTGGCCCTGCACCGCACGCTGTGCGAGCGGTTCGACCACGTGGGCATCACCATCCAGGCGCGCCTGCACCGCACCGCAGACGATCTACCGGAGCTGCTCACCCGTCCCGGTCGCATCCGCCTGGTCAAGGGCGCCTTCCTCGAACCCGAGACCATCGCCCACCGCCGGGAAGGACCGGCCCTGACCACCGCCTACCTGAAGTACGCGCAACAGCTGGCCGACTCGGGTCACCTGTGCTCGTTCGCCACCCACGATTGGGAGCTGATCGACCGTATCGACCACTACGTCGGCAGGAAGAACCAGGGCTCTGCCCCCTGGGAGTTCGAAACCCTCCTCGGCCTCGGGCCCGACCGCCTCGACGCCATGGCCGAGCGTGGCCACCCCACCCGCGAGTACATCGTCTTCGGCACGGAATGGTGGCTCTACATCTGCAACCGACTCGCCGAAGACCCCCAGCGCCTGCTCCAAGCCCTCGTCGACGCGGCCGCATGAACCCCGATCCGGACGAACGCCACCGTGCCCCGGCACGCTGCCGTGCGCACCGCCAGCCAGCCCCCGACGACAAGGGCCATCCCACCCCGGGACGACAACACCCGGGCGTCGTTGCCGCTGCTGTCGAAACTCGTGAACATTTCGAATCAGCTGCCAGTGGCGTCCGCTGCCCAAACCGGTGAACAAACGCTGTCCCTTGTTGTGAACAGAATCAGCGGGGGCGTACCCAGTCCGGTGTCCAGGTGCCCGGGGCGTCGTGGCCCGGCGTGGTGGCGGCGAGGTGGGTGCGGAGGGTGGCGAGGGCTGGGTGGGGGTTGTCGCGGTGCCAGAGGAGTGAGTGGGGGTAGACGGGCGTCGGGTCGGTCACCGGGATGCGGCGCAGGCCGTGGTCGGCGGGCCAGACGAGGCGGGTGTGCTCGCCCATGAAGGTGGCCAGGGCCGGGGTGTCGGCGATGGTGTCGAGGAGCGCGTCGGAGCCGAAGTTGGGGCCGGTCGCCTCGATGGTGAGGCCGAACTCGGCGACGAGGTCGTCGTAGTAGGCGCCCCACTCGGTACCGGGGACGATGCCGGGCATCCAGATCCGGTGCCCGACGAGCTGGGCGACGGTCACCGACCGGGCGCCCGCCAGCGCGTGGGCGGGACCCGTGAGGAGCTGGAGCGGTTCGTCGATCACCCGGACGGACTCGATGTCCTCGGGAAGGGGCCGGCCGGGCGCGACGACGGCGCGGAAGGATGCGTCGATCGCACCGGATCGGATGGCGTTGATGGCCGTCTCGATCTCGAACAGCATCATCACGTCGAGGTCGATCTCGGGGTGCGCGCGGTGGAAGCCGCGCATCAAGCCTGACGCCGAGCCGCGAAAGTTGATCACGTCGACGCGCAGCGGACGGCGGCCCGGGCGCACGGACTCGACCGCGCGCTCGGCGGCGCGCAGCAGCTCGCGCGCGTGGGGCAGGAACGCCTGCCCGTCGATGGTGAGCTCGGCCCCGCGTGCGGTGCGGGTGAACAACCGCACGCCGAGGTTGCGCTCCAGCGCGGCGATGCGCTTGGAGACGGCCTGCTGGGTGACGGCCAGCTCGGCGGCGGCCTCCTGGAACTGCCCCGCGTCGGCGGCGGCGACGAAGGTCCGAACGGTGTCGAGGTCCATGGCGGCACTCTATAGGCACAACTGGTAGTTGTGGCTTGATGGTCGTTTGGTTGTTCGATCCCCGGGGATGAGGCGCGCTTTGATGCTTCTGATCGCCGATCGGTTGTGCAGAGGGGGTCGCCGTCGGTCCGCCGAACCGCCGGGTTCGTGCGGGTCACGGTCATGGGAGCCGGCAACAGGGGTGCCCCGTCGAGGTGGCCGCCGGGGCCGATCAGTACAGTCGGCGTCCTTCGTGAGACCTGGGAGGGGTGCATGGACATCAGCACGATACGTGCGGCGGTCGGGCCGGAGAGTCCGGACGAGGTGACCGGATCGGGCATCTACGTCTGGGTGGACGCGGGGGCGGTCGGTCATCCGGTGCTGTACATCGGCAGGTCGGGCAACGTGGCCAGGCGAACGAGGAACGAGAGGACGTGGACCGAGCAGTTCCGGGACGCGCGGCGCCGTGGAAACACCCTGTGGTACTCGGCCGGATGCGGGCTCTCCCCGGTCCTGGCGGCCGCCGCGGATCCGCAGGTGTTCATGTGGGCCCTCGGGATGGAGGACGCGAGCGCTACCGAGACGGCGCTGATCCGCTTGGCCGCGATGACCGGGGGCACGCCGCCCGCCCAGGGAGCCGGCTGGGGCTGGGGCCGTGGAGACCAGGCGGGGAGTGCGGACCCGGTTCACCGGCTGTTGAGCCGCTGGTTCGAGGGCGATCACCTGGTGCGTCGGATCGCAGAACCCGACGTATGACTCGCCTGACTCGCCTGACTCGCCGGGCAGGTCGGGCAGGTCGGGCAGGTCGGGTCCGCCGACCGGGTCACTCCGTTACGGGCAGGCACTCGGTGAGCAGGGCGACGATGTCGCGCCAGGCGCGCTGAGCGTGCCGGGGGTGGTGGCCGACGCCGGGGAGCACGGCGTGGCCGACCGTCGGGTGGTGGAAGGCGTGCAGGGCGCCGCCGTAGACCATGAGGCGCCAGTCGACGCCTGCGGCCTGCATCTCGGCGGCGAACGCGTCCCGTTGCGCGGGCGGCATGATCGGGTCCTCCGATCCGACCCCGGCCCACACCGGGCAGCGGATGCGCGCGGCCTCGCCCGGCCGGCCCGTGGTCAGGGCGTTGACCGTCCCGATCGCGCGCAGGTCGACGCCGTCGCGCCCGAGTTCCAGTGCGATCGCGCCGCCGGTGCCGTAGCCGATGGCGGCGATCCGGTCGGGGTCGGTCCGCGGTTCGGCGAGCAGCACGTCGAGCGCCGCGTGGCCGATGCCCCGCATCCGGTCGGGGTCGGCGAGTAGGGGAGTGATGCGCGCCAGCATCTCCTGCGGGTCGGTGAACCAGCGCCCGCCGTTGATGTCGAAGGCCATTGCCACGTAGCCGAGTTCGGCGAGGGCGTCGGCCCGGCGGCGCTGGAAGTCGTTCAGCCCCGGCCCCTCGGGCCCGACCAGGACCGCGGGTCGGCGGCCGGTACCGGCCGGGAGCGCGAGGTGCCCGATCATCGTGAGGCCGTCGGCCGGGTACTCGACCGTGCGCGCGGTAACCGTCGTCATGGGACCGGACTGTAGTGAGCGTCGAGCCCGGCCGGGCCGGTTTTTCGCCGGTGGCAGAACGGCGCGAGTGCGCATCGGACGATGCGGCGACGGCAGTGGTGGGACCGGCTCGGGAGCCGGTCCCACCACGGACGGCAGTCGCCGGGAGCCGGGTCAGTATCCGGCCGGGGCGTCCTCGATGTCCGAGATGAGCTTGGTGCTCAGGTCGCTCTGCACGGCCAGCCTGGTGTGCGTGGCGTTGGGGCCGGTGCCCCAGGTGAGCGTGACGGTGGTGAAGAGGTGGCCGGCTCCGGAGTCGTGGTACCGCACCTCCCAGTGGGTGGGCACGTCCTGGGCGCGGAGGACGCCGTCGGCGTGGTTGGCCTGCTCCCAGGCGGCCAGTCGCTGCTGGAGGTCCGCCGTGAGGTAGTGGGCGCGCAGGCCGTCCGACAGGTTGTCGGTGCCGTCGGAGACGGCGTCGATGTAGGCGCCGTAGAAGTCGGCGACCCGGTCGACCGCGGAGTCCGGGCTCCCGTCGCGGACCGGGTCCCCCGGCGCCACCCGCTGCCCGCCCGCCTGCTCGGTACTGGTGGTGGAGGTGGGGTGCTGCGGGCTGGCGGCCGTGGCCTGCGGCGCGGCCGCCGCCAGGATCAGGCCGACCGTGGCGGTCGCTGCCAGCAGTCCGCGTCGAACACTCAGCTTCATCGTCAGTCTCCCTCGTCATGCCGATTGGTCGAGCCCTGGGCGGGTCACCTGGCAATGCGCGGACCGTCCGGGCCGGGTCGCATCGATCACCTGCCCAACGACGCCCGGGCGGGAAGGGAACGGGTCGCGTGCGACTCTGGCGCGAATCCGACCGTTCGGCGGCGACCCCGTAGGTGCAGGGGGTGCCGAGGTGGCGGCGGTGTGGTGCGGTCCGGCCGGTCACCGGGTGTCGCGGCCGGGGGTGGGGCGGTGCGGGTGTCGGTGTTCGGCGGGGTGGTGGGGCGGTTGACCGTGGGGTGCCGTTGGAGGGTTGGTTCGTGGGCCCGGGCGGCGGGGTGGCGGGCCGTGGTCGCGGAGTTCGCAGACCACCGCCCAGGCGACCGACACCACCGGCACGGCCACCACCGCGCCGAGGACACCGGCCAGTACGGCGCCGCCGATCACCGACAGCGCGATCGCCACCGGGTGGATCCGGACGGACCAGCCCATGACCAGCGGGTGCAGCAGGTGGCCCTCGATCTGGCCGATGACCACGATCAGCCCGAGCACCAGCAGCGCGACCAGCGGGCCGCGGGCCGCCAGGGCGACCAGCGCGGCGACGGCCAGCGCGATGGGGGAGCCGATCAGCGGCACGAGCGCCGCGACGAACTCCAGCACGATCAGCGGCAGTACGAGCGGCACCCGCAGGACGGCCAGTGCGACGCCGACCAGCACCGCGTTGGTCGCCGCCACGATCAGCACACCCCGGGTGTAGCCGGCGAAGGTGCGCCACGCGGCGTGCCCCGCACGGTTCCAGGCGGGTCGTGACCGAGCCGGGAGCTGGTGCTGCGCCCAGCACCACATCCGGTCGCCGGAGTGGAGGAAGAACACCGAGCAGAACACCGCGAGTGCCAGGCCGGTGAGCATTTCGACGACCCGGCTCGCCCCGCTGAGCGCGGTGCTGAGCAGCGCCGAGCGGTGGGCGGTGATGAACTCGCTGAGCTTGGCCCGCAGGTCGGTGATGGTGCCGGCGCGCAGATGGAAGGGGGCGCCGGTGAGCAGGTGGTCGATCCGTCCGAGGCCGCCGTGCAGTTCGGTGCCCAGCCGGCCCCACTCGCCGGCGACGGTCGTCCCCACCAGGGCCAGAACGCCGCCCACGACCACGATGGCGCACACGAGGGCCAGCAGGACGGCGATCGAGCGGGGCAGCGCCCGTGCCAGCAGGTCGACGAGCGGCCGCAGGACCGAGGTGATGACCAGCGCCAGGAACACGGCGATGACGGGCAACTGGAGTCGGCCGAGGACGGAGACGGCCAGGTAGGCGGCCACGCCGAGCAGGAGCAGCCGCCAGGTGTACCCGGCGGCGGTCCGCAGCCCGGCCGGCACGCGGCCCTCGGACCCGTCGGACACGACGGGGCGCGCCCGGGGCAGGACCACCCGGGTCGTCGGGTGGCGCCGCCGGGCCGGTCTCGCGCCGTTCACTCGCACGGGCGGCCTCCCTGGCGTCTGCCGGGCTTCGTCCGGCGTCGCGCGGCTACCCGGGCCGACGGGCCGGAAACGGGCGAGGGCACGAAAACGGTGAGGGTGAGGAAACGGGCGGCGGGCCGCGAGCGCTCGCGTTCACAGCCGCGCCGCGAGCGCGACCCGCAGCGCCGCGAGGCCCTGCGGCGCGGGCATGGTGATCGCCTCCTGCTCCCTCACACGTGTAGCCGCCGCGGCTGTGGGCACACGCGGGGCATGGACGAGGAGCGGGTGGTGAGCCCGGGTCTGCCCGGGGCGGCGGTCCTGCCCGGGGCGGTAGCTCTGCCCGGGGTGGCGGTCCGTCCGGCCCGGGCCGTCCGCGCGACCCGACCTGCCGCACGGGATGGTGGTCGCAACCACATGACGCCGCCGCGACCGGACCGGGAGCCCGCCGTGCCACGGCCAGCCGAGCAGCCCAGCGGGGGCGAGGGGGAGCAGCGATCCGGCGGCCTGCGCGTCGCGGTGCGCCGGGAGGGCCGCGCGCGGGTGGGCTCCGTCGAAGGCGAGCTGGACCACGGCAGCGCGAACGGTCTGTGGACGGCGCTCTCCCGGCCGGTGGCCGGGGGCGAGGAACGGATCGTCGTCGATCTCACCGGCCTGCGGTTCTGCGACTCCACGGGGCTGAACCTGCTGCTGCGCGCACGCCTGGACGCCGAGGCGGCCGGTCTGCGGCTGGAACTCGCCGGTCCGAGGCCCGTGGTGGCGAGGCTGTTCGCGATCACGGAGGCCGACACGGTGCTGCGCATCCACCCCGACCTCGACGCCGCTCTGAGGACCGCGGACCCGCCGCAGCGCGGCCGCGACGACGTGGAGTGAGGAGAACCCGGCATGAAGAGCCCCGGGGAAGGAGCGTTGCCGAAGGACTTCGGTCGGAGGAACACGGCTTCCGGCCCGGGGCGGAGCGGCTCCGACCGGACCAGGCGGCTCGTGCTGGCCGGCAGTGAGGGCGCGGTCCAGCGGTCCCGGGACTTCAGCCGTGCGGCGCTGCTCGCCTGGCACTGGCTGCCCGCGCCGGATGTCAGGCGGCTGGCGGCGGCGGAGGACGTCCTGCTGATGGTGTCGGAGCTGGTCACCAACGCGTGCCTGCACGCGCCCGGCGGTCCCCGGGAACTGCGGCTGGGCTGGGACGGCGAGCGGCTGCGGGTGGAGGTCTCGGACGCCAGCCCGGCCGCGCCGCAGCTGCGCCCGTTCGCGGATCCGGGCCGTCCCGGCGGCCACGGCCTGCGGGTGGTAAACCGGCTGGCGCGCGGTTGGGGCTGCCTGCCCGAGGGCGAGGGGAAGCTGGTCTGGCTGGAGGTCGCGGCCCCGGTGGACCCCGGCGCACTCCAGGGCTGAGCGGGGTCCCAGGGCCGAGCGGTGTCTCAGGGCTTAGCGGGGTCTCAGGCCTGACCTGGGTGCGGGACCGGCGGCGGTGCCGGGTCGGGGTCGGAACCGGGGCCCGGGAACGGGTCGGGATCGGGGAAGGGCGGGATCGGCGGCGGTGCCGGGTCGGGGTCCTCGCCCGGCTTCGGGGCGGGGTTCGGGTGGGGGACCGGTTCGGTGTCCGGGCCCGGGGGAGCCGGGACGGTCATCATCACCGGCGTGGTCGTCATCAGAGGTGTGGTCGTCCGCACCGGCGTCGTCCTCATGACACCCTCCTCAACGGCCCAGCGCATGTGACAGCTCGCTCTTGTTCATCTTCGAACGGCCCTTGACGCCGCGCTGCCTGGCCTCGTTGTAGAGCTGGTCGTAGGTCGGGCCCTGGGCCCCCGTGTGCGAGCGCTGCCCGCCGCGGCGGCCGGAGGAGATGTCGTGGATCGAGCTGCGGCTCGCGGTCTTCGACTCGCCGTGCCGGGCGCGTTCCTTGTTCACCGTGCGGGCGGCGATCTCCTCGGCCCGCTTCTCGCTCTCGCCCCGGTCGAGCGCGCTCTCCTTGATGTGCTCGTACTGGCGCTCCCGTTTGGGGCTGGATCCTCGGGGCATGGCGGCGCTCCTTTTCGCGGTGGGAGGGCGTTGCCCGAGCGCGTGTACCCGTGGACAAGGTAATAAACCACCCAAAACATGAATCGGAAGTCGTGTGTCGGGTAGAGAACGCATGACGCGGCCGTGGATCTCAGCCAGTCGCGTCCGCACCCCCGCCGGGTGCCACCGGGACCGTCGCCCGACCAAGCCGGGCTCAGGTCCTCCGGAAAGTCCTCCGGAAAGCAGCCCCGTCGCGTTCGGCGCGAGCCGCTCGCGGCGCCGGGCGTTCGCCCCGATGCCCCAGGAGAGAGAGCCACCGTGTCCACCACGCTGGAAACCGGTCGCCCCACCGACCGTACGGCCGCCCCGCCGTCCGGCCTGCCGCCCGACGTGCCACTGCGCCCGACGGACGCGCAACTGCGCGCGATGGGCAAGTACGAGGCACGCGAACTCAGCGACGCGCTGTTCGAGCGCCTGGCCGCACTCGCCCGCGAAACACACGCGTACAGCTACGTGCGCGGCACGATCATCGAACTCAACATGCCGCTGGTGCGCTTCATCGCCGCCCGCTTCCGGCATCGCGCCGAGGACATGGACGACATCCTCCAGGTCGGCACGATCGGCCTGATCAAGGCCGTCGACGGCTACGATCCGCACCGCGGCGTCGAGTTCGTCACCTACGCCATCCCCACCATCGCCGGTGAGATCAAGCGCTTCTTCCGCGATACCTCCTGGCCGGTCCGGGTCCCGCGCGGCATGCAGGAGCTGTACCTGACCGTCGCCCGCGGATCCGACCGGCTGGAGCAGGAACTCGGCCGCCTCCCGCACCCCGACGAGATCGCCGAGGACCTTCACATCACCGTCGAGGAGGCCACCGAGGGCCTGGTCGCCGGCCGCGTCTACCGGCCCGACTCGCTGGACGCGGCGCGCGAGCAGGACCTCGAAGAGAGCGGCAGCGCCATGCTCGACCGCATGGGGGCCTGCGACCCCGGCATCGAACTCGCGGACTTCCGCACCGCCGTGCGCCCCCTGCTGGCCCGGCTGTCGTGCCGCGATCAGACGGTGCTCAAGCTGCGCTTCTGGGACGGCTGGACCCAGTCCCAGATCGCCGAGCGCATCGGCGTCTCCCAGATGCACGTCTCCCGCCTGCTCACCGCCACCCTCGCCAGCCTGCGCGAGCAGTTGGAGGACCGCGACGCCCCCGGCTGGGCGGACGAACCCGCCGGTCCGGCCGAAGACGGGGGAGCGGACGACGGCGCGGTGAACGACGGCGCGGTGAACGACGAGGAAGCCGCCGCACCCGAGGCGCCGCGCTGATTCACCTCCCTCCCGGGCGTTTCCGGCCCCCCGCAGCGGATAGCCGCGCTGCGGGGGGCCGTCGTGGGCGAAGCGCGATGAAGCGCGATGAAGGAGGAGCACCGTGCTCGACGGCACCCTCGACCCGGCGGGTGGCACCGTCACCTCCGGCGCGGACGGCGCCCCCGGCCACGGGCCTGCGCCTCGCACCCGCCAGGGCGGACGCGTACCGCACGGCGTGAACCGCCCGACCGGCCGCCAACGGAAGGAGCCGACACCATGACCCGCCGACCACCGACCGGCCGTGTCCCGCAGACGGGCGGATTCACGGCACGGGCCCGGCCGTGGGCCGGCGGCACCGTCCTCGCGCTGGACGGCGAACTCGACCTCGACTCGGTCGGCGCCCTGCACACGGCCCTCGACGCGGCCCTGGCCGCGCCGCTGACCGTCATCGTGCTCGACTGCGCGGGCCTGGAGTTCTGCGACTCCACGGGGCTCAACGCGATGTTCCGGGCCCACGCCCGAGCGGCCGCCGAGGGCAGCCGGATCGAACTGGCCCGCCCCCGCCCGCTGGTCCTGCGGATGCTCGAACTGACCGGGGCCGTCGAGGTCTTCGTGCTGCGGGACGCGCCACCGGAGTGAACGCGCGGACGGCGGTCGTGGACGGCCCCCCGGCCCCCCGGCCCGCCGGAGCGACACCTGTCCTGCCTGTCGCCCTTCGCCGTCCGGTGGCACAGTGGGAGCAGGGCGGCGGCCCGCCGCCCCGGGGTCGGGGAGCCCGGTCGGGCATCCCGCCCGTGCGGCGGACCCGGGCGGTGGGACGGATGGACGAGCGGCCGGTACCCGGCGCCGACCCGGCCGAGCAGGCCCTGCGGCACCTGCTCGCCGGGCTGACCGCCGTACGCGACGGGGACTTCGCCACCCGGCTCGCGCCCGAGCAGCCCGGCGTGCTCGGGGAGATCGCGATGGTCTTCAACACCATGGTCGACCAGCTGTCCGCGTTCGCCGGCGAGGTGACCAGGGTCGCCCGCGAGGTCGGCACCGCCGGCAACCTGGGCGGCCAGACCACCGTCAAGGGCGTCAGCGGAGCGTGGAAGGACCTCTCCGACAACGTCAACGTGATGACCTCCAACCTGACCGGCCAGGTCCGCTCGATGTCCGAGGTGGCGACGGCCGTCGCGCGTGGAGACCTGTCCCGGAAGATCACCGTGGAGGCGAAGGGCGAGGTCGCGGCCCTCGCCGACGCGATCAACACCATGGTGGACACCCTGTGCGTCTTCGCCGAAGAGGTGACCAGGGTCGCCCGGGAGGTCGGCACCGAGGGCATCCTCGGCGGCCAGGCCCGCGTCCCCAACGTCGCCGGGACGTGGAAGGACCTCACCGACAGCGTCAACTTCATGGCGCACAACCTCACCAGCCAGGTGCGCAACATCGCCCAGGTCACCACGGCCGTCGCCGGGGGCGACCTCACCCGCAAGATCGACGTGGACGCGCGCGGGGAGATCCTGGAGCTGAAGACGACCGTCAACACGATGGTCGACCAGCTGTCCTCCTTCGCTGCCGAGGTGACCAGGGTCGCCCGGGAGGTCGGCAGCGAAGGCCGGCTCGGCGGCCAGGCCCGGGTGGAGGGCGTCTCCGGCACCTGGAAGCGCCTCACCGAGAACGTCAACGAGCTGGCCGGCAACCTCACCCGGCAGGTCCGCGCGATCGCCGAGGTCACCAGCGCCGTCGCCGCCGGCGACCTCACCCGCTCGATCAGCGTGGACGCCTCCGGCGAGGTCGCCGACCTCAAGGACAACATCAACGCCATGGTCGGCTCCCTGCGCGAGACCACCCGGGCCAACCAGGAGCAGGACTGGCTCAAGACCAACCTCGCCCACTTCTCCGCCGCCATCCAGGGCAGGCGGGGCATCCGGGCCGTCGCCGAGATGATCACCGACGAACTGACACCCCTGGTCGGCGCCCAGTACGGCGCCTTCTACCTCGCCGAGGAGACCGCCGACGGCCCCGCACTCGCCCTGATCAGCGCCTACGGCCGCCCGGTCGGGGACACACCGCCGCAACGGCTGCGCCCGGGCGAATCCCTGCTCGGCCAGGCCGCCCGCACCCGGCGCACCATCGCCGTGGACGACCTGCCACCCGGCTACGCCGTCATCTCCTCCGGCTCCGGTGCCGCCGACGCCCGCTCGCTCGTGATCCTGCCGATCGCCCTGGAGGAATGGCTGCTCGGCGTCCTGGAGTTCGCCTCCGTCCACCCGTTCACCCCGGTCCACCGCGACTTCCTGACGCGGTTCGCCGAGTCCTGCGGCGTCAACATCGGCACGCTGCTCGCCAACGCCCGCACCGACGAACTGCTCGCCGAGTCCCAGCACCTCACCGCCGAACTCCGGGCCCGCTCCGAAGAGCTCCAGGAAGGGCAGGAGGAACTACGGCACTCCAACGCGGAACTCGCGGAGAAGGCCGCCCTGCTCGTCCAGCGCAACCGCGACATCGAGGCCAAGAACCTGGAGATCGAACAGGCCCGCCAGGAACTGGAGGAGCGCGCCCGGCAGTTGAGCCTCAGCTCGATGTACAAGTCGGAGTTCCTGGCCAACATGAGCCACGAACTGCGCACCCCGCTCAACAGCCTGCTCATCCTGGCCCAACTGCTCGCCCAGAACTCCACCGGCAACCTGACCCCCAAACAGGTCGAGTACGCGGGCGTCATCCACTCCGCCGGCACCGACCTGCTCCAGCTCATCAACGACATCCTCGACCTCTCCAAGGTCGAGGCCGGGAAGATGGAGCTGGCCCCCGCGCCCTTCGCCGTCCGCGAGCTGCTGGAGTACGTCGAGTCGACCTTCAAACCGCTCGCCGACCAGAAGGGCCTCGCCTTCGAGGTCGAGGTCGACCACTCGGTGCCGCAGGAACTCGTCACCGACCAGGCCCGACTGCGCCAGGTCCTGCGCAACCTCCTCTCCAACGCCGTCAAGTTCACCGACGTCGGCCGGGTCGGGCTGCGGATCGAGCACGCCGAACGCCCCGACCTGCCGCCCGAGCTCGGCCGCGCGGCCGCAGCGGTGGCGTTCCACGTCGAGGACACCGGCATCGGCATCGACCCCGCCCACCTGGACAGCATCTTCGGCGCCTTCCAACAGGCCGACGGCACCACCAGCCGGCGCTACGGCGGCACCGGCCTCGGGCTGTCGATCAGCCGCGAACTCGCCCGGCTCCTCGGTGGCACCCTCACCGTCCGCTCCTCCGCCGGCCTGGGCAGCCGCTTCACCCTCCACCTGCCACTGGGGCACGTACCGCTGCCGCCGGCCGACCGCCCGCACGTCCTCGTCGTCGAACCCGACCCGCCGGGCCTGCTCACCCTGGTCACCCGCGACGCCACGGACGCGCTGGGCACACCGGAGCAGCCGGTCCGGCTCCACAGCGTCGGGGACGAGGCCGAACTGCGGGCCGCCCTCGGCGCCGGGCGCTACCGCTGCGTCGTCCTCGACCTCGCCCACTCCGGCGAACTGGCGCCCACCCTGCTCGACGTCCTGGCCGACGACACCCCCGTCCTCGGCTACCAGGGCGACGGCCCGAGCGGCCGCTCCGACCCCGCCATCGGCCGGGTCGACCTCATCCACGGCCTGGACGACCTGCGGGAACGCGTGATCCACCTGCTCGGCGGACGGCATCCGGCCGCGCCCGCCGCCGACCCGGACCCGCCCCCCGACGACACGCTCGCCGGGCGCACCGTCCTGATCGTCGACGACGACCTGCGCAACGTCTTCGCCCTGGCCGCCGCCCTCGAACAGCAGGGCCTGACCGTGCTGCACGCCCCCGACGGCCGCGCCGGGCTCGACCTGCTGCGCACCCACCCCGAGACCGACCTCGTGCTGATGGACGTGATGATGCCCGGCCTCGACGGCTACGCCGCGATCGCCGCCATCCGCGCCGACGAGCGCTTCGCCCGCCTGCCGGTCATCGCCGTCACCGCCAAGGCCATGCCGGGGGACCACGACAAGAGCCTCGCCGCCGGCGCCGACGACCACGTCACCAAACCCGTCGACACCCGACACCTGCTCGGCCGGATGCAGCACTGGCTGGACGCGCCATGACCACCGGGCAGGAGCCCCCGGACACCACGGCCCGGGCCCTCGCCGAGACCGTGCGCCGGCTCCAGAGCGCCGCCGCCCGGGTGCGGGCCGACGCCCGCGCCCGCGCCGCCGTCGACCTGGCCACCGGGATCCTGGCCGAGCGCCTCGGCCTGCTGCCCGCCGAAGCCGCCGCCCGCCTCGCCCGGCTGGCCCGGGAGGCCGCCGTGCCCGTGGCGGCCCTGGCCGCCGACATCGCCGGGGTCTCCGGCCAGGCACCCGGGGCGGCCGATCCTGCGCCGCCCGATCCTGCGCCGCCCGACCTCGCGCCGCCCGACCTCGCGCCGCCTGACCACGCGACGCCCGACCACGTGACGCCCGCGCTGGCCGCCGTCTCCGATCTGCAGGGCGTCGCCGAAGCCGTCCTGGAGCAGACGGCGGACGCGCTCGGCGCGCACGCCGTCGTGCTGTGGCTGCGGCTGCCGGGCGGCGCGCTCGCCCTCGCCGCGCACGCCGGGCTGCCCGCCGCCGAGGCCGACGCCTGGAGCCGGGTGCCACCCGGCGTCCCCACCCCGGCCCAGCGCGTGGTGGTCGGCGGCGCGGAGCTGTGGCCCGGTGATCCGGAGGCCGCAGGCCCGTCGGTGGGAGCCGGCTCGGCCCGGGCCGTCCTCCCGCTGATCGACGCAGGCCGCCGCCGGGGCGCGCTGGAGGTCCTGTGGCCCGCACCCGGCCCCGGCCCCGCACCCGGCCCCGGCCCCGAACCCGCCCCCGTACCCGTGCTCGGCGGGCCCCAGCGCCGCCGGCTCCACGCCCTCGCCGACCTCTGCGCGACCCTCCTGGCCGACGCCGACACCGGTGCTTCCGTCCCCGCTTCCGTCCCTGCTCCCGCCCCCGTCCCGCCCGGTGACGACACCGCGCTCCTGGAGGGACTGCCCACCCCCGCCCTGCTGCTGGAGCCGGTCGTCCGCCGAGGAGAGATCGCCGACTTCACGCTCCTGCGCACCAACACGCACTTCCGCGACCCGCTGGGCCGCCCCCGCGACACGCTGGAGGGCGCCTCGCTCCTGGAGGTCTACCCGGCCGCGTGCGCCGGCGGCCTCTTCGAACGGCTGCTCCGGGTGCACGAGACCGGGGCCCCGCTGGCCGGCGAGCGGGTCCGGCTGGTCTTCCAGCAGGGCGGACTCGCGCTTCCCGCCACCGTCCTGCTCGCGGCGGCCCCCGTCGGCGGCCGCGTGCTGGTCGGCTGGCAGAGGGAGACCGCGCGGGCCGGTGAGACCGAGCAGACCGCCCTGGTGCGCCAGGCCCAGCGGCTGGCCCGGGTGGCCGGGTTCGAGGAGTGCCCGGCCGACGGCCGGATCCGCTGGAGCGACGGCCTGCACGAGATCTACGGGCTGGCGCCGGACACCGACCCGGTACCGCTGGCCCAACTCGCCCGGCACGCCCACCCCGACGACGAGCCCGCGATCCGGCGCCTGCTGGACACCGTCCGGCGCCGGCACCGGACCGCCTCCGCCGTCGTCCGCCTGGTCCACCGGGACGGCACCCACCGGTACACCCGGGTGATCGCCGAACCCGTCCTCGACGACGACGGCCGGCTCACCGGTGTGCGCGGCGCCCTCCACGACGTGTCCGCCCAGCACCGTACGGAGGTCGCCCTCGGCGCCACCCGGGCACGCCTGGCCGACAGCGAGCAGGAGACCGCTGACCGCGAGCGACTGGCGCTGCGGCTCCAGCAGGCCATCCTGCCCGCCGCTCCGCCCCCGCTCGGCCCGGCCGGCCTGCGCGCCGCCGTCCGCTACCGCCCCGCCGCCCAGCACGACCGGGTCGGCGGCGACTGGTACGACGTGCTGCTGCTGCCCGACAAGCGGGTGCTGCTCACCGTCGGGGACGTCGCCGGGCACGGCGTCGGCGCGGCCACCGGCATGGTCGCCCTGCGGCACGCGCTGCGCGGCCTCGCCGTCACCGGCGCCGGCCCGGCCCGGATGCTGGAGTGGGCCAACACCGTCGCCCTGCGCGAACCCGGCCAGATCACCGCGACGGCCGTCTGCGTGCTCGTCGACCCGGCCGGCGGCGAACTGCGCTGGGCGCGGGCCGGGCACCTGCCCCCGATCCTGGTCGGAGCGGACGGTGCCCAGGTGCTGCCGCTGCCGCACGGAGTGCTCCTCGGCGCCCTGGACGACGCCCGGTACGAGGAGCACACCGCCCACCTGCCGCCGGGCGACGTCCTGGTCCTCTACACCGACGGGCTGGTCGAACGCCGGGACCGCCCGGTCGAGGAGTCCGTCGACCAGCTGATCCGCGACGCCGGAGCCCCCGGCCCCGACCTGGAGCGCTACCTCGACCGCCTGCTGGACCTCAGCCCCGCCGACACCGACGACGACACCTGCCTGATCGCCGTCCAGAGCCGGTAGCCCCCTCCCCGGTAACGCCCTCACAGTCACCTCGCCCCGAGCGGGAGCGGGCCTGCGAAGCGCGGCGTTAGGCGCGGGCCCGCCCGGGTAGGCGCGACCCTGCGGGGGCGACCGGAACCGAACGACGGAGAGGACTCCCCATGTTGCTGCTAGGACTCGTGCTGATGGCGGCGGCCGGTGCGTTCGCCGGACTGCTGATCGCGGACAACCTCTCCGGCGGGCCCGACTACCAGGCGACGGTGCTGGGCATCCACCTGCCGGCGCTCGACAGCCTGGGCATCTTCCTCGCCGGGCTGGCCCTCGCCCTGCTCTTCTGCCTGGGCCTGGCCCTGATGGTGATGACGGCCCGGCGGTCCCGACGGCACGTCCGGCCGGGCGCGCACCGGGCGGTCCACCAGCGGTCCCAACCGGTGGTGCGGCCGGACCCGCCCGAGCGGTCCCTCCGGCCCGACGAGGGCGAGCAGCCCGCGCCGCCGGAGGAACGCGCCGCCCAGCAGGACGGCCGGGACGTCGGCCTGCCGGTCGAGCCCCCGCGCGGCGGCCGGCGCCGCCACCTGTTCGGCCACTGAGCTGTTCGGCCACTGAGGCGCCGGAGGCGCCGCGACGCCCCCCGCAGCCGATCCCACGACGACCACGGGCCCCCACCGGGCCGGGGAAAGGACGCGACCGCATGACCGGACCACGGCCTTCCCTCGGACACCCGTTCCCCACGAGGCCGTGGGCGCAGCGGCTGCCGCTCCGGGCCCACCCCGGAGCGGCAGCCGACGCCCGGGCCTTCACCGCCGAGTTCCTGGCCGACGTCGGTGACCCGCTGCTGGTCGCCGACGCCGTCCTGCTGGTCTCCGAACTCGTCGGCAACGCCCTGCGCCACGCCGGCGAGCCCGGGACGCTGCTCCTGATCCGCGCCACCGGCCGGCTGCGGATCGAGGTCAGCGACTCCAGCCCGCACCCGCCGCTGCCCCGGGCCCCGCACCCCCCGGACGAGCCGGGAGGCCTCGGCCTGTTCCTGCTGAGCCGGCTCACCCTGCGCTGGGGCTGGCACCCGTCGGGGCCGGGCAAGACGGTGTGGTGTGACCTGCGGCTGCCCGCGGGCTGACGGCCTGTCCGGCGCCTGGCGGGCGGGTGTTCCGCGTCCGGGAGGAGTGGTGTCCGCGCGCGACCACCCGGCGGCACCGGGCGCCGGTCGCGCCGCCGGAGCGCCGGACGCGCCCCTCGCGGTGGCATCCTGACGGGGCAGGTCCGTCCGTGGGCGTCGAGCACAGCGAGGATCCAGTGGCCGTGAACCGACCGTCGCCGTCCCCGTCCCCGTCCCAGTCCCAGTCGTCTCCGCCGTCCCCGCCGTCCCCGCCGTGGCGGTCCCCGTCGCCGCCGTCGCCGTGCGGCGTGCTGGGTTGAGCGGCGTGCGCCGCCACAGCCGGCTGGTGGAGATCGCCCGCAGCTGGTGGCAGGTCCTGCGGGCGGCCGTCGTCGGCGTGTGGGAACACGGCCGCACCATCGAACTGCTCCAGCGCTCGATGGCCTTCGCGGCGCTCTTCTTCGTGACCCTGGTGCCGCTGCTGATCGTCATCGCGGCGGCCTTCCCCGCGCGCGGCAGCGGGATCTCCGAGTGGATCACCGACGGCCTCGGCCTGAGCGGGCCCGGCGCCGATGCCGTCCACCGGCTCTTCGCCTCCCGGGGCCAGGTGCTCAGCACGACCACGGGCTTCGGCCTGGCCGCGCTGGCGGTCTTCGGGGTCTCGTTGATGGCGTCCGTCCAGGGCGTGTACGAGCGGGTGTGGGAACTCGACCGCGGCCCCTGGCACGCCGTCTGGCGCCAGACCCTCGGCCTGGCCGGGCTGATCGGGTACATCGTGCTGGCCGCCTCCAGCGGCATGCCCTGGCACCACTCGTCCGTCCAGCCCTCCTTCCGCATCGCGGTCTCGACCGTCGGCGGCCTCCTGCTGTTCTGGTGGCTCCAGCACCTGCTGCTGGCCGGACGCGTCCCGCCGAGGCAGCTGCTGCCCGGAGCCGTCGCGACCATGGTGGCGCTGGCGGGCCTGCGGCTCTTCTCCCGGCTGGTCTTCGCCCCGCTGCTGGTGTCCAACGCGGTCTCCTACGGGACGGTCGGGACGGTGCTGATCGTCCAGTCCTGGCTGATCGGCGTCGGCTACACCGTCTACGGCGGCGCGCTGGCCGGGCGCGCCGTGGTCCAGGCCCGCCGCACGTCGTAGCGCCGGCGCCGGGCAGGGCGGCCGGTGCCGCGGCGTGCGGGTGGGTTAGGGCGCGGCGCAGCGGGCAGGCGCGCGGGCGGCCGGGAAGGGCTCGGCCACCGCACACGTGAGGAGGCCCCAGATGAGCATGGTGAAGGAGACGGTCGACGTCGACGTGCCGCTGCACGCCGCGTACAACCAGTGGACCCAGTTCGAGGAGTTCCCGCGCTTCATGGAGGGCGTCGACGCGGTGACCCAGCTGGACGAGCGCCACAACCACTGGCGGACCAGCATCGGCGGCGTCACCCGCGAGTTCGACACCGAGATCATCGACCAGCTGCCCGACGAGCGGATCGCCTGGCGCACGACGGACGGCGACGTGCGGCAGAAGGGCGTCGTCACCTTCCAGGAACTGGACGACCGGCACACCCGGATCAACCTGGCCATCAACTTCCAGCCGGAGGGGATGGCCGAGAAGACCGGCGACATGCTGGGCATGGTCGACCGCAGGGTCAAGGGGGACCTCCGGCGCTTCAAGGACTTCATCGAGGACCAGGGCCGGGAGCAGGGCGCCTGGCGAGGCCGGATCACCCCCGGCTGAGCCTCGTCACCTGTTCACGCCCCTGACCACACCCCCTGACCACACCCCCTGACCACACCCCCTGGCGGCGGCCCCGGCCCGGACGTCCGGGCCGGGGCCGCCGTTGCGGTGTCGGCGCGGTGTCAGCGCTCCGGGAAGCGGTGCTGCTCGACCAGCCGGGCGAAGCCGTCCCACAGGGCCGGATCCGTCGACTCCTGCGGGTCGTGGAGCGCGACGCCGGCCAGGCCCCCGGGCGCGTCGTGACCGCCCGCCCGGGCCAGTTCGACGCCGGAGCCGAGCAGCGCCGCCGGCTTGCCGTGGCGCAGCGCCTCGGCGAGGAAGCGGACGGCGTCCGGATCGGCGGCCAGCGCGGGCCCGACGCCGTCCGGAACCACCACCGCGTCGTACAGCACCGAGGCGGTGGTGGGCAGCGGGCGGTCCACCGGCAGAGGGTCACCGCCACGCGCGGCCACGTGACCGCCGTGCGCGGCCAGCGTCTCCACCACGGCGCCCTGCGCGCCCAGCCGCTCGTGCGCGGCCCTCACCTGGCCGCCGTCGACCCCGGGCGCGGCCAGCACGGCGACCTTGCGGGTACGGATGCCGCTGCCGCGCAGATTCTCCAGGCTGAGCGCGGGGGAGACCCGGGGGCCCGCCGCCTCGCCGCCCTTCGCCGCCGCCCGGTCCCCGGGCGTCGGCTCCGGCTCGGGCAGGCCGATGCGCCGGGCGACCTCCGCCGCCAGGCCGGGGTCCACGCGCACCAGGTTGCCGACCATCCGGCGCCGCACCTCCTCGTCGCCCACCTTGCCGAGCTCGAACGCGAACGCGGCGGTGATGTGCCGTTGCTCCCAGCCCGCCATGCTGCGCCAGAACAGCGCGGCCTGGCTGTAGTGGTCGGCGAAACTGGGGCTGCGCCGCCGGATCGCCCTGCCGTTGACCCGTTCCTGGTAGTGCTGGAACACCCCCTCCGGCAGGTGGCCGCCGCCCATGGTGAACGGGCAGCCGCCGCCCACCGAGTTCGGTGCGTAACTCGTCCCCGAGTGGACGGCCTGCTGGCCGTAGCCGTCGCGGTGGTTGGTCCGCACGTCGGCCAGCGGGCGGTTGACGGGCAGCTGGCCGAAGTTGGGGCCGCCCAGGCGGATCAGCTGGGTGTCCAGGTAGGAGAAGTTGCGGCCCTGGAGCAGCGGGTCGTTGGTGAAGTCGATCCCGGGCACCACGTTGGCGGTGTGGAAGGCCACCTGCTCGGTCTCGGCGAAGAAGTTCTGCGGGTTGCGGTCGAGGACCATCCGCCCCACCGGGCGCACCGGCACCAGTTCCTCCGGGATCAGCTTCGTGGGGTCCAGCAGGTCGAAGGGGAAGGCGAACTCGTCCTTCGCCGTGACCAGTTGGACACCGAGCTCCCACTCGGGGAAGTCCCCCGCGGCGATCGCCTCCCACAGGTCCCGGCGGTGGAAGTCCGGATCCCGCCCGGCGGTGATCTGGGCCTCGTCCCACACCTGGGAGCAGACGCCGAGCCGCGGCCGCCAGTGGAACTTGACGAACGTGCCGCGCCCGTCCCGGTTCACCAGGCGGAAGGTGTGCACACCGAAGCCCTGCATCATCCGGTAGCTGCGCGGGATGGCCCGGTCGGACATCACCCACATCAGCATGTGGGTGGACTCGGGCTGGAGCGAGCAGAAGTCCCAGAAGGTGTCGTGCGCGGAGGCGCCGGTGGGGATCTCGTTCTGCGGTTCGGGCTTCACCGCGTGGACGAAGTCCGGGAACTTGACGGCGTCCTGGATGAAGAACACCGGCATGTTGTTGCCCACCAGGTCGTAATTGCCGTGCCGGGTGTAGAACTTGGTGGCGAAGCCGCGGACGTCCCGTACGGTGTCGGCGGAGCCGCGCGGGCCCTGCACGGTCGAGAAACGTACGAACACCGGGGTGCGGCGCCCGGCCTCCTGGAGGAAGTCGGCGCAGGTGAACCCGGCGAGCGACTCGTACGGTTCGAAGAAGCCGTAGGCGCCGGCGCCGCGGGCGTGCACCACGCGTTCGGGGATGCGCTCGTGGTCGAAGTGGGTGAGCTTCTCGCGGAGGTGGAAGTCCTCCAGCAGGGTGGGGCCGCGGTCGCCGACGATGAGCGAGTTGTCGGTGTCGTCGACGCGCACACCCTGGTCGGTGGTGAGCGGGCCGTCCGGGTCGGGGGCGCGGAAGGCGTCGAGTGCGGCGTCCTTGGCGTCCTTGGCGTCGGTGGTGTCGGTGGTGTCCGTGGGGTCGGGTCCGGGGTCGGCGGGCGGCTCGGGCTGGGGGGTTTCGGGGTTGATGGGCATGTCGCGGTCTCCGTCCTGGGAACGGCGCGGGGCGGCCGGGCCGCCGGCCCCTGGCTCGTGTCGGCCGGGCGGCTGCCCGATGGGTGGCGCGGCAAACCGCGTGCGAGTGGCCGTCGGTGCCGTGGCAGGAGGTCAGCGGTGTCGGGCAGAGGCGTGCGACGTTTGAGCGCGGTGTTTGAGCGCGGTGTTTGCGCGCGGTGTTTGACGGAGGGATATCGGGGGACACGCCAGGGTCGGGACGGGAAGCCTCTGAGTGAGGAGAAAAGCGGGAAGGAGCAGGCGAATTCCTCTCATGTCTCAGCCAACGCGACCGCCCTATCCTGAGGGCGTGGAAGAGCAGCAGGCCATCGGGCGCCAGTGGACGTTCCTGACCAATCACGCGCGCGTCCTGGTGCAGATCGCCCGGGACCCGGGCATCAGGGTGCGTGACATCGCGACCAGCTGCCTGCTGACCGAGCGAGCGGTCCAGCGGATCATCGTCGACCTCGAAGAGGCGGGCTACCTCAGCCACCGCCGGGTCGGGCGCTCCAACGTCTACCGCGTCATCGACGGCAAGCAGCTGCGCCACCCCGCCGACAGCGGCCCGACGCTGGCGGAACTGCTGGCCGTCCTGCTGCGCTGACCGCGCCGCCGGTGACATGCCGATGGCCCGCCGATGGCCCGCACGACCGAACCCGATTGCACGCATTGCCATTGACGAATTCCCGTTCACGTATCGGTTGACGTGAGAAGGGATTCGGCAGACGCTGGAGACGTCGTCCCGTGGCTCACAGGCAGGAGAAGAGACCATGCGCGGTAAGCCGCCCGTGGCGCGCCCCGCCGCCCCGACCCCGACTCCTCCACCCCCCACGTCGCCCCCGGAGCCCCCGGCCGGCGGGATCCTGCCCGCGGACCTGCACGTCGCCGAGGGCCTGCTGGTCCGGCTCGCCGTGGAAGGGGACCGGGTCCGTGCGACGGTCCGCGGCGAGATCGACCTCGACGTCGTCGGCAGTCTGGACGAGACGCTCGGACGCGCGCTGCGAGCCAGCGGTACCGGGCTCGACGTCGACCTGTCCGCCGTCCCCTTCTGCGACAGCTCCGGCCTCAACCTCCTGCTGGGCCTGCGCAGCACCGCGCACCGCACCGGCCGCACCCTCGCGATCGCCGCGGCCAGCACCCAGGTCGAGCGCCTGCTCGCGATGACCGAGACGACCGGCCTCTTCACCCCCGTCGTCACTGAACGCCCCGCAGCCACCGAACGCCCCGCAGCCACCGAACGCCCCGCCGACCCCCCGCACACCGAGAACGCAGCTCCCTGACCGCACGCGGGCCACCCCGCACCACCGCAAGCCGAGAACCATGGACCCCGTCCGCCGCTACGCCATCGCCCTGCCCGGCGCGCCCGGCGCCCACGCCGCAGCGCATACCGTCATCGTGCACCTCACCGACCAACTGGGCCCCGCGCGCGAGCCCGTCTACGAGGACGCCACCGGCCTGTTCCGCGTCCAGATCCGGGGCACCACCGCGGAAGTCCTCGCCGCGCCGGCCGAGTACGGAACCGTCCACCCCTGCCTGGAAGCCGTCCCCATGCCCTGACCGCACTCCGGGCCGTCGGCCATCCCGGCGGGCGTGGGGGTGTCCGTCGCGCCTGAAACCGTCCCGCCGCAGGCCGGTCCACCCGTGCCGCTGCCGCGCGCCGGGGCTGGGAGGACACGTTCTTCCAGGGGAAAACAAGAACAGTTCCATGGC
Organism: Kitasatospora sp. NPDC094016; assembly: GCF_040304045.1. NCBI lineage: Bacteria > Bacillati > Actinomycetota > Actinomycetes > Kitasatosporales > Streptomycetaceae > Kitasatospora > Kitasatospora sp. NPDC094016. The sequence goes on along the minus strand of NZ_JBEOUK010000009.1, from coordinate 197,393 downwards.
GCGGCTCACCGCCGCCTCGGTGTCGAACAACGGCGGGTTCGTCGGTGCACCGTGAGCTACAACGTACCGACGAACCCGCCGGGGCCTCAGCCGAACCAGCGGGCGAGGGCCGTGTCGAGCGGGGTGCCGTCGGTGTCGGTCCAGGCGAGGTAGCCGTCGGGGCGGACCAGGAGGGCGCCGGCGCCGTCCACGTCCTCGTCGGTCTTCGCCATGACGTGCTCGACCCGGTCGGACCGGTCGCCGACCGACCGCCGCTTGCCGTCGAGGGTGAGCAGCAGGCCCCGGCCGGAGTGCATCAGCCGGCTCGCCCGGGTCGGGCCGTCCTCGGTGGTCAGGTCCAGGTCGATCAGCCGGGGGCCGACGCCGGGGTACCGGAGGTCCAGGCCGGACATCATGCCCGAGACGTACCGGTTGGTGTCGGGCAGGCCCAGCAGCTCGGTCACGAGCTCGCGGACCGTGCCGAGCTCCTCGTCCCCGCCGGGATTCATGATCACGGCCTGGGCCCGGGTGTGGCGCAGCACGCGTGCGGCGACGGGGTGCCGCTCCTCGTGGTAGCTGTCGAGCAGACCCTCGGGCGCCCAGCCGCGGATCGTGCCGGCGAGCTTCCAGCCCAGGTTGACCGCGTCCTGAAGGCCCAGGTTCACGCCCTGGCCGCCGATCGGCATGTGGATGTGCGCCGCGTCCCCGGCGAAGAACACCCGGCCCTCGCGGTAGCGCTCGACCTGGCGGACGGCGTCGCCGAACCGGGAGGCGGCGCGCAGTTCGCCCAGTTCGGTGTCGGGGCCGTACACGGCGTGCAGCGCCTCGCGGACCTCGTCGGCCGAGACCGGCGTCTCGCGGTCCGGGCCCTGTCCGGAGAGCCTGCCGAACAGCATCCGGTACAGGTCCGGGCCGATGGGGTGCAGGATCGAGTGGAAGCCGCCGCCCACGCGGGTGTACTGGCTGAAGTGCTTGCGCTCGGTGGGGACCGCCTCGGACCGGGAGGCGAGGGTGAGGTCGGCCGCGACGGCGGACATCCGGCGCTCCCGGCCGGGGAAGGGGACGCCCAGCAGCCGGCGGACCGTGCTGTGCCCGCCGTCGCACGCGACGAGGTAGCGGCCGCGGATCTCACCGTCGCGGCCCTGAACCTCACCGTCGCCGGGGGCGCCGTCCGCGTGCCACGAGACCGTGACCCCCTCCGCGTCCTGCGTGACCGCCGTCACCTCGTGGCCGCGGAGCACGGGCACGCCCTGCTCGCCGAGGAACCGTTCGAGGTGGGCCTCCAGCCGGACCTGCGGAACGTTGACCGGGTGGGGGTACCGGGTGCGCCAGGGCCGGCAGTCCAGCTCGACCGGCAGGGTGGCGAAGTGCCCGCCGGTGGTCTTGTCCGACGGACCCTGCGCGAGCAGCGGCTCCAGCAGCCCGCGCAGGTCGAGCACTTCGGCGGTGCGCGGCTGGAGCCCGCCGGCCCGGGACTGGGTGTTGGGGGTGCGCTGCTTCTCGACGACGACGGCCGGCACCCCGGCCAGCGTCAGCTCGTAGGCCAGCATCAGCCCGGTCGGGCCCGCCCCCACCACGATGACCTCGGTTCGCACGATGACCTCCCGAAAGACGAAACTGAGTGCAAATCTGCACTCAGTCTACCACAAGGTAGACTGAGTGCATGAATCAGCAGATGGGCCTGCGGGAACGCAAGAAGGAACGCACTCGGGAGACGATCGCGGCGACGGCGATCCGCCTCTTCCTCGACCGGGGCTTCGACCAGGTCTCGATCACCGAGATCGCGGAGGCGGCGGAGGTCTCCCGGCGGACCCTCTTCGCGTACTTCCCGACGAAGGAAGACCTCGTACTCCAGCGGTTCGCCGACCACGAGAGCGAAGCGGCCCGGACGGTGCGCGCCCGGCCGGCCGGCCAGCCGCCGCTGGAGGCGCTGCGCGCGGCCGTGCTCGACGCCCTGGCGCGCCGCGACCCGAACACCGGCCTGTGCGACGACCCGGAGGTGATGGCCTTCCTCCGCATGATCGTCCAGACCGAGAGCCTGGCGGCACGGATCGTCCGCTACGCGGCACGCGGCAGCGACGAGCTGGCCGAGGCACTGCTGGAGGCCGGCGTCGACCCGCTCGACGCCCGTCTCGTCGCCACCCAGGTGATCGTGGTGCAGCGGGAACTGGCGGTCATGAACCAGGAACGCCTGGCCGACGGCACGTCCGCCGACGACCACTACCCGGAGGCCGTCCGCGCCGCCGAGCGGGCCTTCGCCCTGCTGCGCGACGGACTGGGGCGGCAGGGGTAGGGCCTGCGTGCGGTGGCCAGGCGCTTTCGGCGTCCGGCGTGGTCCGGCCGTTCCCGCCGACGGGGCCGGCCGGGCCGGGTGGGCTGTCGGCGGGGGGCGTCATAATCGCCACTGCCGTGATCACCGGATCTGCTGGAGGCCCTCGTTGCTCTCGTCGTCGTCGTCGTCGTCCTCGTCGCCCCCGTCGTCCTCGCTGCACGACTTCGCGACCTGGGAGCCCCTGCTGCGGCTCCTGCGGACGGACCACGCGCAGGCGCTCGCCGTGCCGGGCGGCGAGGTGTCGGGGCTGATCGGTCGGCAGGGGTGGAGCGTGCCGGTGAGGATGCGGTTCCCGGGGCCCGGTCGCGCCATGCTGGTGTCCGACAACCAGGAGGCGCACGACGCGATCGACCGCGTCCGGGCCGCGCTCACCGAGGCCGGGATCGGCGATGTCGCCTTCGCCGCGGAGATCCCGCCGAGCGGGAAGGCGGTGCTCCACCTGTTCGACCATGGCCCGGCCGTCGACCCGGGCATCGGCAACGCCCACCCGGGCGCGCTCACCCTGATCGAGGGCGCGGTGCCCGAGCCGTGGCGGCGCCTGCCCGAGCCGGTGCCCGGGGCGAGGCCGGCCCCGTCCGTGGACCTGGAGGTGCTGGAGCGGACGCTGCGCGAGCGGGCACCCGACGAGACCGGTGCCACCGAGGAGGAGATCGCCGCCGCGGAGGCCCGCCTGGGTGTGGCGCTGCCCGAGGAGATCAAGGTGCTCTACCGGGTGACCGCCGCGCGGTGGTGGGAGCACTCGGAGCACGACGACACCGTCGAGGAGCGCTTCCAGGCGTCGGAGCGCGTCGGCGACGCGCTCGGCTTCGACCTGAACTCCCTGGACGGGCTCGTCACCGACGACCGCGCGCGCTCCTCGTTCCGTTGGGAGCACGCGGCGACGGAGGCGTGCGTCACCTCGCCCGACGCCGCCGTGCAGGACCTGGTCGGTTCGCCCGGGTGGGTCGTCATCGGTGACACCGGCGGCGGGGACCTGGTGGTCGTCGACCTGACCCCCGGCCCCGGCGGCCACCTCGGGCAGCTCATCGTCCTCGACCACGAGCGGAGCGTCGGCGCATGCCTGTTCGCCGAGTCCCTCACCGACCTGGTGCGGGACCCGGACCGGACCTGGTACTCCGGCCGGGGCCGGGACCTGACGTCGGTGGTGGCGAGGCTCCACGGCGAGGTCCCCGACAGCGTCGAGGCGGCGGCCCACCCCGACCTGGAGGTCCTGACCCTCGGAGGGTGGCGCGGCGAACCGGTCAGTCTGACCCCTCTCGTCGGGCTGCCCCGGCTCCGCACCCTCCGCGCCGGCCCCGGCGCGCTCGCCGACCCCCGGGAGGTCGCCCGGCTGACCGGACTGGAGTTCCTGGAGCTGACCCCGGAGGACTGGCGCTGCCTCCTCGACGCCGGCGCCGTCCCGCGCGGCCTGTCGGCCGCCGCCATCGAGGCCCCGAGCGACCACGACCTGTGCCCGATCATGGCCCTCGCGAACGAACTCCTCGCCCTCTGGGAGCGCCCCCTGATCACGGAGACCGTCATCGGGGGCGACCTCGGCCCCCTGCCGTAGCCGCGCCGCGGATCTCGTGTGCCCGGGAGAGCGAGGCGCCCCTGCTCGGATCGCCGCTGTCACTTCCGCGGGGGCGGCGGGGAGTCGGGCTTCTCGCGGTAGAGGTCGATGGCGAGGGCGACTGCGGCGTGGGTGGCGGGGTGGGGGTCCTGGCGGCGCCAGATGAGGTGGACGGGGACGGAGGCGGCGTTGCGCAGGGGGCGGTAGACGATGCCGTCGCGGCGGTACTGGGCGGCGGTGGCCTGGGGGGTGACGCCGATGCAGCGGCTGGTGGCGATGGCGGCGAGCCAGTCGTCGATGTCGTGGGTGTAGATGACGGCGGGCCGCTGGTCCTCGGGCCACAGGTTCAGGGCGGTGGTGCCGGTCCGGCGGTCGATGGCGAGGGTGCGGGAGGGGATCTCGTCGAGGCGGATGCTGCGCCGGCGGGCCCACGGGTCGTCGGAGGCGAGCGCGACGATGCGGTGTTCGTGGCCGATCAGGGCGTGTGACCAGGGCTTCAGGTCGAGCGGGGCGCGGACGACGGCGAGATCGCACATGCCTTCGGCCAGTCCGCCGGTGGGGGAGTTGTGGCGGACGAGGCGGAGCTCGACCTCGGGGTGGCGCTCGTGCCAGCGGCGCTGGAAGTCGGTGGTGTGGCGGCCGAAGGCGGACCAGGCGTGGCCGAGGTGGAGCCGGGCGTGGCCGGCGGTCGCTTCCGCGACCAGGTCGTCGGCGCCGGCGAGCAGGACGCGGGCGCGGGCGAGGACCCGTACGCCGGCCGGCGTGGGTGCGATCGTGCGGCTGGTGCGGTGCAGCAGCCGCACCCCGAGGAACTGTTCCAGGGCGTGCAGGTTGCGGGAGACGGCGGCCTGGGAGAGGCCCAGCTCGGGGCCGGCGTCGGTGAAGCTGCCGGTGTCGATGATGGCGACCAGGCAGCGCAGGTGCTTCAGTTCCAGATCGGCGGAACCTTGCCGTCGCTCATCCATACGCCCAGCGTATCAATGGGCCGGTGAATGCATTTTGCGTATGGCTGCGCCGGCTCCACTGTGGAGGACATGGTGCTAAAGGGTTCTCATGACGGCGTCACCGCCCAGGGCGACGGGCGCCTGGCCGGGGTGGCGCTGATGCTGGGCTCCGGCCTGTCCAACCAGACCGGAGCCTCGATGGCGGCGCTCGCCTTCCCGGTGATCGGCCCCGCGGGTGTGGTGGCCGTCCGCCAGTGGGTGGCCGCCGGGGTGCTGTGGGCGGTCGGCAGGCCGCGGCCGCGGTCGTTCACGGCGGCGCAGTGGCGTCCGGTCCTCGGGCTCGCGGTGGTGTTCGCCGTGATGAACCTGTCCCTCTACACGGCCATCGACCGCATCGGGCTCGGGCTGGCCGTCACCCTGGAGTTCCTCGGCCCGCTCGCGGTGGCCCTGGCCGGCTCGCGCCGGCGCCTCGACGCGCTGTGCGCGGTGGCCGCCGCGGCCGCGGTGGTCGTCCTGGCCCGGCCCTCGCCCTCCACCGACTACCCGGGCATCGCCCTGGCCCTGCTCGCGGCGGTGTGCTGGGCCGGCTACATCCTGCTCAACCGGGTCGTCGGCCGCCGCCTGCCCGGACTGGAGGGCTCGGCCGCCGCCGCCGCGCTCTCGGGGGCGCTCTACGTTCCCGTGGGCATCGTGGTGCTGTGGCTCCGTCCCCCGACCGCCGCCGCCCTGGCCTGCGCGCTGGCCGCCGGCGTGCTGTCCTCGGCCGTGCCCTTCCTGGCCGACCTGCTGGCGCTGAGGCGGGTGCCCACGCAGTTCTTCGGCGTGTTCATGAGCGTCAACCCGGTCTTCGCCGCGCTGATCGGCCTCGTCGTGCTCGGCCAGCACCTCGACGCGGCGGCTTGGCTCGCCATTCTTGTGATCGTCGGAGCGAACGCGCTCGCCGTCACCACCGCCCCCACCGACCCCGAGTGACGAGCAGGGCCCCGGAAAAAGACCGAGAAAAAGATTCGGGCCGATGTCGATTCGGCAGGGTCCGCTGCGACGTCATGATGTGCGGCGCCCTGCCGCGCGGTGACGCGACGACGAGACCTGACGAGGGAACACGTGGACCAACTGCTCAGAGTCATGAACTTCAACGTCTCCAGCGACGGCGTCGGCGCCGGTGCCAGTGAGCACCAGAGCTTCGAGCGGCCGTTCGGGTGCGACCACCCCGAGAAGCTGTTCGCCTGGGCCGGGGCCACGGCGAGCTGGCCCATGCGGACGGCCCCCGGGGGGAGCCGGGGTCTCGACGACTACTTCACGCGGGACTTCGCGCGCAACATCGGCGCCGAGATCATGGGCCGCAACAAGTTCGGGCCCCAGCGCGGGCCCTGGCAGGACGACGAGTGGCGCGGCTGGTGGGGTGACGAACCCCCCTTCCACACGCCGGTGTTCGTCATGACCCACCACGAGCGTCCGTCGTTCACGCTCTCCGACACCACGTTCCACTTCGTCGACGGCGACCCGGCCACGGTCCTCGCCCGGGCGCGGGAGGCCGCGGCGGGCAAGGACGTCAGGCTCGGCGGTGGGGTCGGCACCATCCGGCAGTTCCTCGCCGCCGACCTCGTCGACACCCTGCACGTGGCGGTGTCGCCGGTGGAGCTCGGCTCCGGGCTACGGCTCTGGGAGTCCCCCGACGAGCTGCTGGACCGGTTCCACCTGGAGGTGGTGCCCAGTCCGAGCGGAGTGACGCACCACCTGTTCTGGCGGAGGTGACGTGAGGGCCCGCCCGGGCGTCGGCTTCCCAGGGCGGGCTCAGGAGTGGCTCAGGAGTGGCTCAGGAGTGGCTCAGGAGTGGCTTAGGAGTGAGCGCTCACGGTCGCGGTGAGGGGCACGGGGCCGAGGGTGGCCGCCGCCGTCGCGCGGGGGCGGCTGCCCGGGACCGGGTCCACGTGCCCTCGCCACGCGCATGCTCCCGTGTTCGGACGAGCGGCGACCAGCGCCCTTTCCCCGACGGGCGGCAGGTCGAGCCGAGCCCTCCAGGTCAGTCCGTCAGCACGGCGACCACCCGGCGGACGGTCTCGCGGCGCTGCTCACGATCGCCGACGTCCGCCACCACCAGAATCTCGGGGTTGCTCGCCGGCCACAGCGTGGCGAGGTGGACCATCAGGGCGAACAGGACCCGGGCCTCGAACCGGGCCGACACCGTGCCCCTGGCCTGGGCGTCGGCGATCGCGGCACTCCTGTTCCGGACCTCGGCGACCGCGAACTCGTCGGGCGGTTCGTCGCCGCGCTCCAGGCGCTGCCAGGTGATCAGCCGGGGAAGCTCGGGGTACTCGGCGTAGACGTCGCTCAGATGGGCCGCGAACCCGGGGAGGTCGTCCACGTCGAGCGGCACGTTTCCGACGATCTGCTCGACGACGCCGCTCCAGACCGCCTCGAACAGCCCCACCTTGCTCTTGAAGTAGTGGTAGATCTGCGCCTTGTTGCACTGCGCGGCGTCGGCGATCCGGTCGACGCGGGCGCCGTTCAGCCCGTAGGCGGCGAACTCGGCCCGCCCTGCCGCGATGAGTCGTTGCTTGGTGGCTTCCGCGTCGCGCTGCATTCCCCGAGCCTAGCGCACTGCTAACTAACCGTTTACTTGACACGATCCTTACTGACGGGTTGTAATCAACTAACCAGGTAGTTGAATGCGGCTTCGGCGCGTCACCCGGGTCCCGCTCCCCGTGACCCGCAGGGCTGCGACGGTCGTGAACCTGTGGGTCGGTGGGGAAGGAGCGGGTCGTGGAGTCCTCCATGGCGATGGTCGGCCGGGACGGTGAGCGGGCACAGCTGTCCGCGTTCGTACGGGCAGCGGAGGGGCAGCCCCTGGTCCTCAGAGGAGAGACCGGAGTCGGCAAGAGCGCACTGCTCGACTACGCGGCGGAGCTGGCGTCCAGGGAGGGCCACCTCGTGGTCCGGGCCACCGGAGTCGAAGCGGAGTCGCAGCTGCCCTACGCCGGGCTGCACCAGCTCCTCTGCCCGCTGCTCCCCGACGCGGCCGAACCGGACGGCGGCGCCCGCGCAATGCTCGACGCCGTGTTCGGCCAGGCCAAAGGCACGCCGCCGTCGGTCGTGGCCCTCGGCATCGCGGTGCTCGGCCTGCTGTCGTCGGCCGCCGCGAAGCAGCCGCTGCTCCTGGTCCTCGACGACGGCCAGTGGCTGGACGACTCCAGCGCGGCGGTCTGCGGATTCGTGGGCCGCCGACTGGCAGGCAGCCCGGTGAAGTTCCTGCTGGCGATCCGCGCCGACATCGCCTCGTGCTTCGACACCGCCGCGCTGCCGGAGGCGCCGGTCGAGGCCCTCGCGGACGAGGACGCCGCCCGGCTGCTGGACCGGCACCACCCGGCGCTGGGCAAACAGCTGCGCCGGCTCGTGCTGGAGCAGGCCCAGGGCAACCCGCTGGCCCTGCTGGAGCTGCCCGCCCACGCCGCGGCCCACGCCGGCGAGCGGACGCCGGACGACCTGTACGTCCCGCGCGGCGCGTCGCCGTCCCGGCGGCTCCAGTACGTCTACGGGGCCCGCATCGCCGACCTGGGCGACACCGTCCGGGCGGAGCTGCTCAAGGGCGCCCTCGACGGTGCGGCGGCCGGGCCCGGCGACGGCGCGGCCCTGACCGCGCGGTACCGGATGCGCGACGTCGACGAGGCGGTGGCCTGCGGCCTGCTGGTGGTCGAGCCGACCACCGGCGACTTCGCCTTCCGGCACCCGCTCGTCCGCTCCAGCGTCGTGCAGCTGGCCACGCCCAACCAGCGGCGCGCCGCCCACCAGGCACTGGCGCACATCCACCGGGGGAACCTCGAACGCCGCGCCACGCACCTGGCGGTGGCCACCATCGATCCCGACGAGGAGGTGGCCCGCGTCCTGGAGGCCGCGGCCGAGTCGGCGACCCGGCGCGGCGGCGCCCTCACGGCGGTGGCCTGGCTGACCCGCGCCGCCGAGCTGAGCGAGCACCACACCGACCGGTCCAGGCGGCTCGGCGACGCGGCGTTCGTCGCCGGGCACGCGGCCCGCCTCGGCCACGCGTGCCGGCTCGTGCTGGCCGACTCCACGCCGGGCTCCCACGAATCCCCGGCCTCCGTCCTGGCCGCCGGATACCAGGGGCTGTACCACGACGGCGACGTGCGCTCCACACACCGTCAGATCGCCGCAGCGGTCGAGAAGCTGCGCGACGGCGGGACCGACCGGTCCGGTGAGGTGCTCGACCGGCTGGTGGCCCTCCTGCTCGCCGTCAGCCAGTACGCTGCGGACCGCACCCTGTGGGAACGCGCCCACACGCTGCTCGCCTCACTCGGCGACACCGTCAGCGAGCGGGCGCGCATCTACAGCGGCACCTGGAGCGACGTCGTGCGGCACGGCGCCGGCTGGTCCCGGCCGGTGGAGCGAGCGGCGACGGACCTGCGGGACCAGGAGCCCTGGGACGTCGCACGCCTGGCCGTGTCGGCCTACCACCTCGACGTCCTGAGCCCGCTGCGCCCCTACCTCCAGCGCGTCGTGACCCGTGAGCTGGAGACCGGCGCCGTGTCCACCGGCATGGTGATGCTGCACCTGATCATGCTCGACCAGATGGCGGTCGGGGAGTGGGAGGCCGCGGAGCGCACCGGGCAGCGCGCGATGCGCCGGACGGCCGAGCACGGGCACGAACTGTTCGCCCACCAGACGCAGGCCTACCTCGCCCAGCTCGCGGCGATGCGCGGACGGACGGACACCGCGCGCCAGCTCCAGGCGGTGGTCGACGCCTGGGCCCGCCCGCGCGGCATCGGGTTCCTGACCCAGCTCGCCGACTCGGCGGGGGCGACGGCCGCGCTCAGCGACGGCGACTACGAGACCGCGTACCTCCACGCCATCGGCATCACCTCCCCGGGAACCTTCCGGCCCTACGCCTACCAGGCCTCGCGAACCCTGCTCGACCTCGTCGAGGCGGCCCTGCACACCGGGCGCGCGGAACAGGCCCGGGCGCACGCGCTCGCCGCACGGGAGGCGGGTCTTCCCGACCTCTCCCCGCGGCTGGCCCTGATCACCCACGGGGTCCTGGCGATGACGGCCACCGACGAGCGGGAGGCCGCCGAGGCGTTCGAGTGCGCGGAGTCCCAGCCGGCCGCGGCGCGGTTCCCGTTCGAGCTGGCGAGGATCCGGCTGGCGCACGGCATCCGGGTGCGACGCGCCCAGGGCGGTGCGATGGCCCGGCCGTTCCTCGCCCAGGCGGCAGACGCGTTCGACCGGCTCGGTGCGGTCGCGTGGGCCGAGCGGGCCCGGGCCGAGCTGAGGGCGGCCGGCGTCTCGTCCCGCGCGTCGACGCGCACCCTGGTCCCGCTGACGTGGCAGGAGCGCCGGATCGCCGGGCTGGCCGCGGGAGGCCTGACGAACAAGGAGATCGGCGAGCAGATGCGGCTGTCCCCGCGTACCGTCGGCGCCCACCTGTACCGCATCTTCCCCAAGCTGGGCATCACGACGCGGGTCGCCCTCAGGGACGCCCTGAACCGGCTGGAGGAGCGTGCCCCTGCCGCGTCCGAGACGGCACGGGCGACGGGCGGGCAGCGTCCGCTCCGGCGCGAGGGGGCGGTGACGGCCGGTCCGCGATGAGGGCGGGGCGGCGGAGAGCGCCCGCCCCAAAGGCGCGGCTGGAGCGCCGTCCGTCCGGATCACTCACACGTATGACAGTCACGTGACCGCGTGGGCGAGACACGTGACTGTCATACGTGAGGCCGTTGGACACACCTACGCGTTCCTGGGCGTCGAACGAGGAGCCCGGGATCGGGGGCCTCCCGTACTCAACGGCATGTGAGGTCAAGGCTGTTGAGCGTCCTCCTGCGCCGCGAGCGCGTGCCGGCCGGACTCGGCGAGGGTGTACAGCACGGACCGCTGCTGCTTGTGGCGCTGGATGTTCCCCTTGGCCACGAGCGACTCCAGGGTGTTGCGCACGACCTGCGGGGTGGGGGCGCGGTCCGGGTGCTTCGCCAGCAGTTCCTCCCGCAGCTCCTTCGCCAGGCGCGGTTCGTCGTGACCGCTGAGCAGGGACAACAGGAGCTCTCCGAGCAGGGGTTGCCGCGACGTCCCGGCCGCGGCTGCCCGTGCCGGCTTCCCCGTTCGCTCCGTCCGTTCCGTTCGCGCCGTGGTCCCCGTCTTCCTCGTCTTCCCCGTCTTCCCCGCCTTCCCCGTCCGTGCCGGACGCGGCGAACGCGGCGAGCGCGGCGCGGGTGTGCGGGCGGGGGCCGAAGCGGACGCCCGGCGTCGCTTCGCCCCGGTGAGCACGGGCTCGTCCTGTGCCTGCTCGGGCAAGGGCGCGGGCTCCGACAGGCCCTCGTACCGTTCGGCGAGGCGGAGGATGTCGACCAGGAGGGCTTCCTCCTGCTTCAGCATCCTGACCTCCTCGGCCAGTTCCTGCTGACGCCGACGGTTCTCTTCCAGATCCGATGCGGCCTGATCGACGAGCCGCGTACGGAGCGTGCTGGCTGGTTGGCTGGTCACAACCGTTCACTCCCTAGTAGTGGATGACGTTGCGCATGGTACTCACGCCGGAGCTTCCGTGGAGGAGGGTGCCGGCAGTGTGCGGCATTCCCCCGGGGCCGTGCAGTACCATTCCCGACCATCCCCCACGGTCGGACAGGGAGCGCCGACACGGCGGAGCGGCGCCGACAGGACATCGCGCGGCCGGCGACATGGCCGGGGGCATTGTTCGGTGATGTTAAGTCATTCGACTGTTCCGCCGTGGGCACCGATGGACGACCCTGGTCCCTTCCGCTCCCGCACACACCTGTGCCGGGTACCCGCCGACGCCCCGCGGAGGGACTGTTCCGTGACCCGAACCCCCGTCGTCCTCATCCACGGTGCCTGGCTGCACGCGTTGTCCTGGCAATCGTGGATCGACCGCTTCACCAGCCGGGGTTTCGACGTCGTCGCCCCGGGGTGGCCGGGAGAGCCTCCCACCGTCGGGGAGGCGCGCCGCCCCTCCGCGACCCCGCGACCCCGCGGCGCCTCGGGCTCGACATGCTCACGGAGCACTACGCGCGGATCGTGCGGTCCTTCGACACCCCGCCCGTGATCATCGGCCACTCGGTCGGCGGGCTCGTCGCCCAGCACCTCCTGGGCACCGGGCTGGGCCGGGCCGCGGTCGCCATCGCTCCGGCGCCCATCGCGGGAGCCCCCGCCGCCCCGGCGCTCACCGAGCGGGCCGCGAGCTCCTCGCCGGCCGGCTCCCCGCAGGAGCGGGCGTCGGCCGTGTCACTGAGCGCCGAACAGTTCCGCGAGTGCTTCGCCAACACGGTTGCGGCGCAGGAGTCCTCGTGCCTGTTCCGGACCTACGCCATCCCCTCCCCGCGTCACCTGCTGTCCGACCTGGGAGGCGCGGACGGCGCGGCCCACCCGCGCCGGAGGGTGGACACCGGGAACGCGCGGCGGGGCCCCCTGCTGCTCATCTCCGGCCAGGAGGACCGCATGGTGCCCGACAGCGTCACCCGCTCGGTGTACAAGCTGTACGGCGACTCGACGGCGACGAGCGACCTCAAGCACTTCCCCGACCGTGCGCACTCGCTGACCGTCGACAGCGGCTGGCGCTCCGTCGCCGACCACGTGCTGCGGTGGCTCGCGCTCCAGGACATCCACGGGCCCGACGCGTAGGCGCGGACGGCCGCCGGCCGGTACGCCGGTCGACCGTCACGGCACCGGCCCGCGCCGCTGCCGCCGTTCGGGCGGCGGGGGCACGGGCCGGTCGCGTGACCGTCCGGGGTGGGGGTCAGCTCGGGAAGGGCCAGGTCGGGCACCACGGCCAGGTGACCTGGCCCGGGTAGGGCGGGCCCCACGGCGGGCACTTGGGCAGGGTCGGCGTCGACGGGGCACTGGTCCACAGGATCTTGCCGTTCAGCTGGACGGCGATCGCGCCCTCGTTGTAGACCGCCAGTTCGGCGCCGGGGTTGCCGCCGGTGTTGCTGGCCCACAGCGGGGTGTTGGCGGCGGAGTACACGACGAGGTTGCCGTCGCCCTGCATGACCAGGACGTTGCCGTTGGGGATGGCCCCCTTGGCGACCCAGATCGGGGTGGTGTCGCGGTACAGGACGACGTTGCCGTCGCCCTGCATGGCCAGCATGATGTGGCCGTTCGGCGAGTACCAGGCCTGGTCGCGGTTCAGCAGGCTGTTCATCGGGATGTGGGTGGGCTCGGACGGCGCGGCGGTCACGGCGGCCGGAGCCGCGGCGGGGGCGGCGGCCTGGGCGGCGTCGGCGGTACCCGTGGTGAGGGCGCCGAACCCGATCGTGGCGAGGGCGGCCAGGGCGGCGACCCGGGAGCGGAGTCTGGACATGGGTGGGCTTGAAGTCCTTCCGGGGACAACGGAGTTGACGAGCCAGCGGGGGGTTCCTGCGGCGCCCGCCCCGCTGCGTCCGGCGCCGCACCGAACGTTAGGTCCGCGTCGCGCCGCCGAGCGGCAGATCCACCGGCAGCTTCCCGCCTTCCCGCCTGCCCGCCGGCCGGCCCCGGCTCTCTGGATGGGGCCCGCGCGGGGTGCTCAGAACGTCCCGCCGTCCAGTCGGAGGGTGCGGCCGGTCATGTAGGCGGCGTCGTCGGAGGCGAGGAAGGCGTAGCCCGCCGCCACCTCCTCGGGCCGGGCCAGCCGCCGCAGTGCGGTCAGCGTGCCGAGCAGCCGCGCCAGGTCCTGCGTGCCGGCCAGGTCGGGGTGCACGTAGCGCGGCGCGCTCTCGGCGGCCATGTCCGTGTCGGTCCCGCCCGGGGCGATGGCGTTGACGGTGATGCCCCGCGTGCCCAGCTCGGCGGACAGGTTCAGGACCATCGACTCCACGGCGGCCTTGCTGGCCGCGTACAGGGTGTGGTGGAACTTCATCGGCCGATCCGGTGAGGAGATCGTACAGGCACGAAACGACTGGGAGAAGGGTTCCCGGTTCGGTGAAGTGCACGGCTGTGACGGCGCCCGCCTGCCCGCCCCGGAGTTGCCGTCGATCCCGTTGAAGTCGCGCGGACGGGTGCGCTGACCTGGTGAAACGTGCGGTTGGACGGGTTGCTCTCCTGCTGGCGGCCGCCGTGCCGCGACGGCCGATCCGCTGTCGGTCCAATGCCCGTGGCCCCGGGGGATTGTCGAGCTCGGGGAGGGCCCGCCGAATCTCACGTTCGGGCGGGTGCGACAGGGTTCAATCGGATCAATGCCGACCTCTTGCCGACTGTCCTGACGATATGTCAGGCGGGTCGCGCTGACTACTTCTACCGTTGTTCATCGGGGACTCGCTCGAAGATGTGCGGACCGAGGCGGAAGGCGGAGCCGCCGTGATCGCCGTCGCCTCCGGCACCACCACCGGCGACCAGCTCGCCGAAGCCGGCGCGGACCTCGTCCTCGACAGTCTGCGAGACCCGCAGGCGGTGCTCTACGCCGTCGCGGAACTCGCCACCCACCGGCAGTAGTTCGGCCGAGTCGACCACCGCTCCGACCCAGACTGCCGGCGTCGCCACCATCACGCTGTCCGCAGCAGACGGCCACGCGGTGGATTCGACGGGAGCTGGTCGACCAGGTCCTCGAACGGGACGATCCCGGACCTGCGCGTCGACCACCACCTGGCTGATCGCCCGGCGACGCCGGGCGCTGCTCACCAGTCGAGCGGCTCACGTTCGTAGAAGAGGCCGCCGGTGGGGCCGTCATCGGGGAGGGTGGCGAGCCAGAACGGGGTGTCGGCCGCCTCCTCCGGAGTTCGGTCGGTCTCGCCGTAGGCCATGCGGGTGTTGGTACGGCCGGGGGATGCGGCGTTGACGAGGATGCCGGTGTCGGCGAGTTCGGCGGCGAGGATCTGGGTGAGAGCGTTGAGGCCGGCCTTGGAGACGCGGTAGCTGACGTTGCCGGTGCCCATGTTGTTCCGGGAGCCGAGATGGCTGGTGATGTTGACGATCCGGCCGTAGCCGTTCTTGCGCATCTCCGGTAGGGCGGCGGCTGCGAGTCGCCAGGCGCCGAGCAGGTTGGTGTCGATGGTCGCGCGGACCCGTTCGAAGTCGGGAGCAGCGGCGCCTTGGCCGCGGTCGACGGCGACGGCAGCGTTGTTGACCAGGACGTCGAGGCGTCCGAACGGGGCGGCGGTGTCGGCGACGGCGCGGGCGACGCTCGCCGGGTCTGTGACGTCCAGCTGGTGGGAGTGGACGAAGAGCCCCTTGTCGGCAAGGGCGGTCTCCGCCTCGCGGCCGGCGAGGCGGTCGCGCACGCCGATGACGACGTGCATGCCGTGCTCGGCGAGCCGGGCGGCGATGGCGAGGCCGACGCCGCGGTTCGCACCTGATACGAGGGCGACGCGCTGTTCGGGGTGTGTGGTCATGCGGACAGTGTGGCGAGAAGCTGGTCGAGGCGCTCGGCTTTCGGGTCCTTCCTGTCCATCGGTAGCTCGGCTCGTGCCGCGAACGCTCGGGCCGTGTTGCGATGGGACGGGGCGATGGCAGCCAACTCGGCGGCAGTTTCCAGGAGATGGACGGCTTGGTCGGCGTTTCAGCGCTGTTCCTCCGGGCGGCCCTCGACCTCCCAGCGGGTGTGGAAGGTCCCGTCCCGGTCGACGCGGTGGTAGGTGTGCGCGCCGAAGAAGTCCCGTTGGCCCTGCACCAGGGCGGCCGGGAGGCGTCCAGCCCGCAGGCCGTCGTAGTAGGCGAGCGCGGTCGCGAAGCCGGGGGCGGGTACCCCGAGTTCGACCGCCGCCGAGACGACCCGTCGCCAGGCCGACTGCGCGGAGTCGAGTGCCTCCCGGAAGTGTGCGTCGGTCAGCAGGGTGGGACGCTCCCGGTCGGCCTCGTACGCGGCCCTGATCCGGTCCAGGAACCGGGCCCTGATGATGCAGCCGCCGCGCCAGATCGCGGCCATCTCACCGGGGTCGATCTGCCAGGAGTACTCCGCGCTGCCGGCCTGGATCTGGTTGAAGCCCTGGGCGTAGGCCACCATCTTGGAGGCGTACAGCGCCTGCTCGACGTCGTCCGCGAACCGGTCCGCCGCCGCGCTGTCGAGCCAGGTCTCGGTGGGGCCGGGCAACCCTCGCCCGGCCTGCCGGAGCGGCACGCTGCCGGACAGTGCCCGGGCGAAGACCGCCTCGGCGATCCCGCTCACGGGCACGCCGAGCTCCAGCGCGCTCTGGACCGTCCAGCGGCCGGTGCCCTTCTGCTCGGCCTGGTCCAGCACGACGTCGACGAAGGGCTTCCCGGTCGCCCCGTCGGTGTGGGCGAGGATTTCGGCGGTGATCTCGATCAGGTAGGACTCCAGGCGTCCGCCGTTCCAGGTCCGGAAGACCTCGGCGATCGCGTCGGGTTGCAGTCCGGCGCCGTGCCGCAGCAGGTCGTACGCCTCGGCGATGAGCTGCATGTCGGCGTACTCGATGCCGTTGTGGACCATCTTGACGAAGTGGCCGGCGCCGTCCGGTCCGACGTGGGTGCAGCAGGGCTTGCCGTCGACCTTGGCCGCGATGTCCTCCAGCAGCGGCCCCAGGACCCGGTAGGCCTCCGGGGTGCCGCCGGGCATGATGCTCGGCCCCTCCAGGGCGCCCTGCTCACCGCCGGAGATGCCGCTGCCCACGAAGTGCAGGCCGCGTTCGCGCAGGGCCGCCTCCCGCCTCCTGGTGTCGAGGAAGTGCGCGTTCCCGCCGTCCACCACCACGTCGCCCTCGTCGAGCAGCGGCACCAGTTCGTCGATGACCGCGTCGGTCGGCGCCCCGGCCTTGACCATGATCACGATCAGGCGGGGGCGTTCCAGGGCCGCGACGAACTTCTCCGTGGTCTCGGCGGCCACGAACTCGCCCTCGTGCCCGAACTCCTCCAGCAGTGCCGTGGTCCGCGCCAGCGTGCGGTTGTGCACGGCCACCCGGTAGCCGTGGCGGGCGAAGTTCCTGGCCAGGTTGCGGCCCATCACGGCCAATCCGGTGACGCCGATCCGGGCCGGTGCCTGCTCGGTCATGGCGGGAATCTCCAAGGGGTTTCAGGGTTTCGGGACTATCAGGACGATGAGGGCCGCCATCGGGGCTGCCAGGGCTGTCGGGGTTACTCCGCGGAGAGCGCGAGGATCTCGTCCTCGGGAAGCTCGACGTACTCCTCGCCCTCCACCCGGATCTCCGAACCGGAGAGCCGGTTGAAGAGGATCTTCTCGCCGACCTTGACGTCCACCGGGTGCGGCTTGCCGCTCCCCAGCTGCCGGCCGGGCCCCACCGCCACCACCTCGCCCGTCCACGTCTCCGGGTCCTGCGGGGTCGAAACCCCGAGCGGCTTGACGATCAGGTGGTCGTGCTTCGGGTGGAAGTCGGGCATGGCGTGGTCCTCTCACGTGGGCGCGCCTGCGGGCGCAGCCGGGGCCGCCCCCCACATCGATTCTGCCGAGGTTCGGGGTTCCCGCACCCGAACGGAAGCGGGCGCGGGAGAACGGGAGCGGCCACGGGTCGCGGGCCAGGACGAGCGGGCCGGCGTGTCGATGCCGATCCGCGTCCGTGGCACGGGTCGGGCGCCGCCGGTGGTGGGGCGGCCGAGCCGCCGGGCAGGGCGTACTCCGTTCGGGTCGCAGACGGGCCGGGGTCCGCCGGATGCCCGGTACCGAGTGCGGGGCCGAGGGTGAGGCCGCAGCGTGGCCGGTAGGCCCCTTCCCCTCGCCCCTGCATTCCCGCGACGGGTGCTTGCGGCCCAGTCCTTCCCGTACTCCTTCGCACACATCTGGAGCACCCGCATGACCACTGTCCTCACGCGCGTCCGGCGTCCGGCGCAGTACCTGGCCGCGGCGGCCCTGGCCGCCGCGGCCGTCACCGTCCCGGGCACCGCCCAGGCCGGCACCGCCAAGCCCGCCGCCGCACCCGCCGTGGACGCGTCCTGTCCCACCGGCAACGCCACCGTCGACCTCAGCCCGGGAGCGACCCTGGAGCAGCGGCAGACCGCGATCTCGCTGCGGGGCAACGCAGGGCCCTGCATCTCCAGCGACCCCGCCATCACCGCGATCAGCTCCTTCAGCGGGACCGGGCAGGGGATGGTCAGCTGCCTCGACGCCGCCTACACCTTCACCGCCACCGTCGTGTGGAACACCGGCGAGGTCAGTACCGTCGCCGCCTCCTCGACGCTCAACCTGGGGCCGTTGGGCGACGCGGTCGCCGTCATCAGCGGACCGGTCACCTCCGGCAAGTTCGCCGGTGACACGGTCGAAGTGCAGATCGCGTTGCTGCCCGACAGCTTCGTCGGATGCGTCACCCCGCAGGGCGTCACGCAGCTCCAAGGCACCGTCATCGCCACCTTCGCCCACCTGTAGCCCACCCGGCCCGAGGAGTTCGAAGCGCTGATCGGCCCGCCCCGTCGGCCGCCGCCCCGCCGGCCGACCGCGGGCCGCTCCGTGCGCGGCGTGGGTGCGTCCATCGCCAACTCCGCGCTGACGGCCGACGCCGCCTTCGGCTGACCCCCGGTCGGGCGGGGGAGTCCTCCGGGCGAAGGGGGCGCGCGCAGGGTGTGCCGTCGCCGGGGGCCTCGACCCCTCAACGGGATCGTCCGGTCATGAAGGTCACCCTCTGATCGGCTAGCAGGCTGGTGTGGCCCGTTGCCGTGATGGCCTCGAAGTGGACGAAGACGTCGGCGGTCGAGTCGGGTGGGGTGATGAAGCCGAAGCCCTTCTCGTCGTGGAACCACTTCACGGTCCCGATGGCCGTCGGCTCCCGGAGGTGCTGTGCCTGGGGTTGGGCCTGGGGCTGGGCCTGTGCCCGTGCCTGGGACTCGGCGTCGGCGGTGAGGGTGGGGAAGACGGCCTGGGCGCCGGGTGCGGAGCAGGTGAGGGGCAGGGTGCCGGTCTCCAGGACCGGGCTCTGGAACGGGGCGCTCTCGTCGGCGGTGATGGTGCCGGTGCCGGCGGCGGGGCAGGCGAATCCGCCGGTCACCGCCAGGTTCCCGCCGCCCTGGTCCGGGGCCGCGCTGTCCAGGGTCACCTCGCCGACCCGGTCGTCGAGCAGCACGATCTGATCGCTGCCCAGGGAGTTGCCGAACAGGTCGGTCAGGGCCATGGTCACCGTGATGTCGTCGCCCCAACTGCCGCTCAGGCCCAGGAGCCCGTTGTCGACCTGCCCGCTGATCGGCTGGCCGACCGCACCGCCGAGGCAGACGAGGGGGATGATCTCCGATCCGGCGCCGCCGGCGGTGTCCGTGGCGGTGACCGTGAGCTCGGCGCCGACCCTTGAGTCCTCGCATGAGTAACTGCCCGACCAGGACAGGAGACTGCCGGAGTAGCTCGCGGTGGCGATCTCCACCCCGTCGCTGGCCGGCTCCGCCGCGAAGGCCGGACCTGCCAGCGCCACCACCAGGGCAACCGCCCCGACCGGCACCATGGCACGCCGCACCAGCGGACGTGAAAACGTCGAACGAAGCGTCACGTAGCCGTAGTCGACCATCACGCCTCCATTCCTCTGTCCGGTTGATACGACCAGCGTCACAGCCGCTCACCCCCACTGCACCCCCCGCGCAGCAAACGGGCACCGTGCGTCGGCTCGGGCGGCAGACGCGCCGGGGACGGTGGGACGGAAGGCGCCGACCGTGCCGCTGCGCGCCGTCGCCCGGGGCAACGTTCCGTGTCATCGTGAGTGCACGAAGCAGATCGCAGCCACCCCTTCGGAGGTCCGATGAACACCGTGCGGTCCCGATTCCCGCTCTCCAGCCTGGCCGGTCCGGCCGGGGCCGTGGCGCTCGTCGGCGGGCTCGTCCTGGTCCCGGCGAGCGCACCGGCCCACGCCCAAGGCGTGGTTGACGTGCAGTGCGAGGGCACGTTCACCAGCGAGTTCACCCCCGCCCTGACCGACCAGCCGCAGAACATCAGCATCTCCAACCAGAACTCCTACGCGACGTGCGTGACGGGCCTTCCCGGGGCGAGCACGGTCACGAACAGCGAGACGGGCGAGAGCTGCGTCAACCTCCTCCACGTCCTCACCCCGTTCGACGAGACCATCACCTGGAGCGACCAGAGCACCAGCACCGTGCGGTGGACCAGCGTGGAGGACACCGGCGGCGCCGGAACCTTCACCGGCACCGTCACTGCCGGCCGGTACACGGGTGACACCGCTGTGAAGGTCTCGGAAGCCGTCGACATCACCGGGACCAACCCGGAACTGTGCCCGGTCGGGGACGGCACCATCTCCAGCGCCAGCGGCCCCATCACCCTCACCTTCACCTCTGTGTGACCAGGCCGAAGCAGCCGTGAACCCGAACGGTCGTGAACCCGAACGGTCGTGAACCCGAACGGTCGTGAACCCGAACGGTCGTGAACCCGAACGACCCCGGCGACACCCGCCGCCGGGCCCCGACCCCGCCCCGATCCGCCGGCTGCCGTGCTCCACGGCCGGCCGGTACCGCCCCCGTGCGGTGGCGCGCGATGAATGCGGCGCCGATCCTGCGAACGGGATACGGGATTCCGTCGCCCTCCCGGGCGCCCTCGTCATTCCTCCCCCCCGACCAACAGGCCAGGAGGCCCAGCATGTTCCCCTTCTCCGCCCACCGCCAGGCCCGGCGGGCCGTCGTCGTCACCGGGGCCGCCGTCGTGGCGGGCGCCGCGATGCTCTCCCTCGCCACCGCCCCCGCCCACGCCGCCACGCCCTCCTACACCTGCGACAACGTGACCGCCGTCGGCGCCCTGGGGACGGGGCAGCTCAACTGCGTCGCGTCCGGCGGGGCTCCCGCTTCCGGGCTCATCACCACGGCCTTCACCATCGTGCGCCGCTCCGACCAGGTCACCCTCTCCTGCGTCCCGGTCGCCGGCCTGGCGGGCGAGGCCGTCTCCTCCGACCTGATCACCGGCCTGTCCTGTACCGAGTCGCAGGGGTAGCCGCAGCCGTCGTCGACGCCGGCCGGACCGACGGTACGTCGGTCCGGCCAGCGTCTTGTCGTGCGGAAGGTGATCCGGCCTCCGGTGGTTCCGCGTGGAGGCGGATCTGTCCGTGCGGCTCAGCTCAGGGGTGAGGGGGTGAGGGGGGGAGGGGACGAGGCTGGGGGCGGGGACGGGGTGGATCAGGCGCCCCGGCGGCGTGGGGAGGGCATCCCTTCAGGTTTCGGTCCCACACCGGCCGAGGTCCCCGCACCGGGCCGGTCAGGCGATGCCGTAGTAGTCGGCGAAGAACTCGGTGACCGTGTCGGTGTGGCCGCTCAGAGCGGGCAGGTGGAGGGAGATCGCCGTCTCCACCTGGGTGGCGAGCTCGTCGCGGTTGGTCACGGACGGGTCGACGTAGGGTTCGAGGCGGCGGAGCAGTTCGTAGTTGCTGCTGATGTCCACGCTGCGCATGGCCTTCTCCAGGTCGGTGCCGGGGGCGGCGAGGTCGCTGGGGAGCTTGCGGCTGACGAAGGTGACCCGGTGCAGGACCCGCCAGCACGGCGGTTTCTGGGCGGCCTGGTTGGCCTGGCTGAGGGCCAGGGCGTTGGGGTCGGAGCTCGCCAGCCACTGCGGGTCGACGACCTTGCCGTAGAAGTCCTCGAAGTTGGCCTTGTCGCTGTCGAGGTAGAAGGTCATGAAGCGGTAGGCGTCGACCCGGCCCGGCACCTCGACCGGGGTGCCGTCGTCGTTGAAGACCGGCTCGGACTGGTCGTTGTACTTCTGCATGTCGCCGGGTGTCTCGACGCGGACGTCGAGGCTGAAGGCCCGGGTCGACTCCTTCGACTTGGACCGGGAGTTGGAGAATCCGCCGCCGAGCGCGGCGTCCAGTTGGAAGCCGGCGCCGATGCCGAAGGCCTTGAACCCGAAGTCGATGCTGGCCGTGGCGGCGCCGTTGAAGCGGTAGGAGCCGGAGGTGGTCTCGGTCACCGTGTCGGTCGTCGCGGTGGTCTCGGCGAAGAAGCCGCCGTCGGCCGTCCAGACGTAGGTGTTGACGATGTCGCGGCGGGAGAAGCCCTCCGCGTCCTTCTGCTGGTCGCCGTTCTCCGGGCCGGGGCCGGGCACTGGCCCGGTGAAGCGGCTGACGAGTTCCTGCGCCCGGGCCTGGGCCGGGTGGGCGGCGGCGTCGTGGGTCTCGTTCGAGACGCCCGCGTAGAACGCCTGGCGGCGCTGCATGTCCTCGGTGATGCGGCGCTTGAGCGCGTAGGCCTCGGTCGGCTTGAAGTAGCTGTACTCGCCGTAGTCGGGGGCGTTGGGGGAGGCGGAACCGGGGATCCTGCCCTTCGTCGGGGAGTAGCCGGCCATGCCGTCCAGCACACCCTGCTTGACGTAGCGCGGGTTGATGGCGAACGGCAGCAGGTTCCAGTCTCGCGGGATGTCCGGGTTGGGCAGCATCCGGTAGGCGACCACGGAGCCCGAGTGCGCGACCCGCAGGGCGAAGACGTCGGCGGTCTCGGACTGCACCAGTGCGTACCCGGTGTTGGCGGGCAGGAAGCGCCGCCCGCCCTCCGGGTTGACCTGCTGGTCCGCCTTCACGCTCTCCCAGCGCCCGCTCAGTCCGACCGTGGTGGAGCGTGCGGTGTCCAGGGTCTCGGAGACGTCCGTCTGGTGGCCCCAGCCGTTGGAGTACTCCAGCGTCGTGCCGAGACCCGCGTTGACGTCGAAGTCGATGACGGGCTTGGCGATGCCGAAGCCGAGCGGCGCCGTGATCAGCAGGGTGTCGGCGTCGGCGTTGTTGGAGAACTGCATGGCCAGCGAGGCGTCCACGGTCTTCTCACCGCCCGAGGTCAGCGTCTGCACCACCTGGTCGGCCTGCTGGAACTCCACCGAGGTGGTGTTGATGTAGCTGAGCGAGCTGGGCCGCCGGGTCGCGATCAGGTTCTCGGCCGGGACCGGTGGCGCGCCCTCGATGTAGCCGACGAGCTGCGGCGCGAACTGCACCTGTCCGAGCCACTCGGTCGTCAGGTCCCCGAGCTTGTGCCCCGTGATCAGGTTCCAGCTGCCGTTCTGGAGGTAGGCGTAGGCCCGCTTGAGGACCCCTCGGGTCGAGCGGTCCCTCAGCCGCTGCAGATCGGCGTACTCGCTCACGGCCGGGGTACCCGCGATCGTCTGGACGAAGCGCGGCTGACCGGTGGCGAAGGCCGGCCGTACCTCGGGCGTCTCGGAGGAGATCGGCGCCGTGGACATCAGCGGCTGAGGGCGCGTGGCGGCGTCGGTGCCCAGCGGCAGGTGCAGGCGACGCGGGCCGTGGTCGCGCAGCTCGGTCGCGTCCGTCTCGGTCGACTCGTCGTCGAAGGTGTAGTACGCCAGCAGATCGATGCTGTCACCGGTCAGCCGACCGAACAGGTTGTCGAGGATCTGTTCCTCGCTGCGCGCCGAGCGCCAGACCCGCACCTCCTCCAGCACGCCCAGGTAGCCGTCCTCGGTCGGGATGTCGACGAGTTGCGGTACGTCGGGGAGGTCGGTCTTCGTCGGGGTGCCGCCGATCTGCGGCAGGCTGGGGAGGTCGATCACCGTCGGGGTGCCGATGCGGCCGCCCAGGGTGAACTGGGCCGATCCGTAGGCGCCCTGGGAGGGTGCCTGGGCCGCTTCGAGGGGTGTCGCCTGAGTGGTCCGCCCGTCGACGTACAGCCGGAAGCGGCTGCCCTTGGGGTCGGGGTTCTTGGTCCACCGTGCGCCGTGCAGCCGGGCCTGGTGGCTTCCCGACTCGTCCTGCGCCGCGTTGCCCACGTTCTCCTCGAACCGCCAGTGGGCGACCAGGCCCTGTGGCGTGATCCGGGAGTCCACGCCGCCGTCCGCCGGGGCCTGGGCGGTGCCGGGCAGGTCGACACCGAGGTCGTCTGCCTGGCGGGCGGTGTTCCACACCCGCACCTCGCTGATGACGCCGGTGAACGAGTCCTCCGCCGCGCCGCGCTGGGCCCGGCCGATGTCCAGGGCTCCGGTGTGCCCGAGGTCGGGGCGTCGGCGTAGCGGATGTTGCCCGACTCGGCGCCGTCGATGTAGAAGGTGATGTCGGACCACTGGCGGATCACCAGGGACTCGATCGCGTTCACGATGAGTTGGGCGGGCTTGCCCTGGGCGTCCGTGACGGACAGCGTGCGCTGGCCCGTCTTCTCCTCGCGGATGTCGCCGAGCTTGCGCACCACCGCGACCCGCTGGAACTTCCCGGCCTCGACCGCGCCCGTCGAGGTCAGCCGGACCTCCTTGCCGTCGCGGCCCTCGAAGGAGAAGACGAGCTTGCCGTCGGCGGCGATGCCGAGCTGGTACGGGACCCGGCGTCCGCGGCCGTCGTCGACACGGCCCCTGGAGAGCAGGCCCTGCGCGCTGCCGAGCGCGTCGGTCTGGAGGAAGACCTCCAGGGTGAGGTCACGGCCGATGTTGAGGTCGTCGGCGTGCGGGGCCTGCGCGTACACCCCGTTGGCGAAGCGCAGCGCCCACGACTGCTCGAAGGCGCCGGCCACATGCGTCCAGCGGTCGACCGGGATGGTCGCGCGGGAGGTGACGAAGCGGTTGCCGACGCCCATGACCAGCGGGCGTTCACCGCCGGCCCGCCGGTCGACGCTCGGGCCGAGCGCGAGCACGTACTGCGAATCGTCGGCCGCCGCACCGGTGTTGGCGTGCAGCACGCGCGGGGTGTCGGTCGCGGTGGTGCCCGCGACCGGCTTCAGCCACGCCTCGATGGTCAGGTCGTCGGCGTGCCGCGCCGACGCCAGCCGCGCGCCCTCCAGGGTGGGCGCCGCGGTGGTGGCGGCGAAGGACAGCGCCCGGCCCGGCAGGTCGCCCCACCAACGCGGCGGGCGGGCCTGGCCGCTGACGGCGGCCTCGCCATCGGTGACGGACCCGGTGGTGGCGCCCGCCGTGCTGACGACGGACGCGCTCACGTACCGGGAGCCGTACACGGCGCTGGCGCCGGGCCGGGTGTGGGTGACCAGCCGCGGGTCGTACGACAGGCGCTCGACGGCGGTCCCGGCGGCGATCGCGGCCGAGGCCGGGCCGTACGTCAGCCGCAGCTCCGTGTCCTGCTCCTCGACGGCCTCGGCCAGCACGTAGACGCTGCCGCCGACGCCGACCAGCTCTCCCGCGGCGAGCGCCGCGGGCGCGCCCGGAGCGGCGAGGGTCAGCACACCGTCCTTGAAGCCCGCGACCGAGCCCACGGCAGGGGGGTGTCCCGCATCCCGTTGATCGAGGCGGCGAAGCCCTCGGCCTCGCGCGGCAGCAGCGCCCAGGTCTCGGTGTCGCCGTCCTGGAGGGCGAGGGTGAGGGTGCAGCGGTCGTCGGTGTCGCCGGTGCTCACCTTGATCGTGACGCCGGCCAGGTCGACGCCCGCGTCCCGGGCGGTGAGCAGGACCGTCGTCCCGTCGGAGGCGGCGACCGTCTTCGTCGACCGGTCGATGTTGGTGTTGTAGAACAGGCCCGTCAGCCGGTCCTGGTCATCGCGGTAGTAGAGCCCCAGATGGCCCGTGCCGCTCTCGGCGAGGTGGGGCGAGTCGCTGGTCACGGCGAAGTCGAGCAAGGCCCCCGACCAGCCCAGGCCCAGCCGGTCCTGGCCGATCCGGGCCATCGGCAGCGTGCGGTCGCTGCGCCCCGTGGTGTAGGCGGAGAGCCGGCCGAGTTCGTCCTCGTTCTTCTTGACGGCGGTGGTCAGGGAGGTGATCTGCGCGTTCCAGGCCCCGAACGCGGCATCGGCGTTGTTGACGGCATCGACCCGGGCGAGGGCCGCGGCGACCTCGGCGACGTTCTTGACCTGGTCGGCCCCGGCCGGGCTGACCGGGATCGCGTAGAGGTAGAAGGCGCCCCTGAGTCGGCGGTGCCCCCACTTCAGCCGCCCGTTCGACCACGCCGCCACCAGGGGGATCTCCTGGTGCGGTGAGTGGCTGTACAGCAATGCCCCGCTCGGTCGTTTCTTCGCCGGCTTCGGCGGCTTCGGCGCGGAGTCCCTGAGGACCAGAGAGTTCGGCTGCGAGCTGGGGCGCGGCCACAGCCCTGCCCCGTCGCCCAGCACGATGTCCTTGTCCGGGCCCTGACCGGTCAGGCTCTTGCCGGCCTTGACGCTCTTCAGCGTCTTGCCGTTGAACACCCACTGCGTGGCGGTGTTCCCGGCCGCCGGCGCGCCCTTCGACAGCGAGGGGCGGTAGCCGCCCTTCCCGTCGGGCACGACGGTCAGCACCGACACGACGTCACTGCGCCTGCTGGCGGTGTACTCGCGGCCGACGTAGGCGTAGGCGTAGGCGTAGGCGTCGGCGTAGGCGGTGGCGAAGTAGGTGGCGTAGAGCACGCAGGTGGTTCCCTGCGGGTCGGCGGTTTTCCCCGTCACCGCGGCCCTGCGCAGGGCGGCGGACAACGCCTTCTCCGCGTTATCCGGGTTGGCCCGGTCCTTCTTCAGCTGGGCCTTGCCCTGCCGGGCCGCCTTCAGCAGCGCCTTGTCGCGGAGGATGTCCGCCTTCAGCTGGTTCTGCCGGGCCGGATCGACCGCCTCGACGCTCGTGCCGATCACCGGCAGGTCGACCACATCGGTCAGCTGGGCCAGGCGGCCGTCCCGGCCGACCGCCACGTCCAGGGCCGCGATCCGCCCCTTGGTGTCACCGGCCGCGCTCGCGGTCCAGGTCAGCAGCACCCGGGCCTGGCGCTTGAGGGGCCGCACCGAACCGCTGCCGACGAGCCCCTCCTCCTGCTGGTGGTGCAGCACCGCCGACAGTCCGCCCACGACGGTACGCCCGGTGACCCGGAACGCGTCACGCCGGATGCCGGGGTGGTCGGCGACCGGGGCGTCGGAGGCCACCCAGCTGGTGGTGCCCTTCAGCGCGGCGTGGGCGGCACTGGGACTCTGGTCGTACGCGGTGCTCCCGAGGCCCTCGTCGAAGCGGTAGTACGCCACGAGCTCGGGCTCGTCGCCGACCAGACGCTCGCCGCGGGTCTGCGCCACGCGCGGCAGGCGCCGGGCCCGGGACCACACCCTGACCTCGTCCAGCACGCCCGCGAAGTGCCCGGCCGTCGTACTCGTCGTACTCGTCGTACTCGGCTCGCTCGCCGCGTCCGCCTCGCTCGCCGCATCCACCTCACTCGCCTCGCTCGCCGCATCCGTCGCGCCGAGCAGCAGCCTGCCGTCCTGGCCGGGCGCGGCGGCGACGGCCAGATCGCCGGTGGCGACGCGCGCGCCGTCGACGAGCAGGGTGGCCTGGGTGCCGTCGTACACGGCGGCGACATGGGTGAACACGCCGGCGCCGACCAGTCCGTCGTCCGTGTCCAGCGTGTCGGTGCCGTGCGCGAGGACCAGTGCCCCCTCGGCGCTCACCGACAGCGTCACACCGTCGGCACCGGTCGACAGGACCGTCCCGCCGGCCGCCTGCGGCTCGACCCACGCCTCGACCGTGTACGCAGCGGCGCCGAACCTGCTCGGTGCGGCGGCCTCGCCGTAGCCCTGCCCGGACGCGCCCGGCAGGCCGAGCGCCGATTCGGCGAACTCCGTCCTCGGCGCGACGGGCACGAGCGGCTGCTGCGTGAACGGGCAGGTGCCCGGGGCGCGTTCGAGGACCGAATCGCGGTACTGCGGGTCCGGGCTGGTCCACAGCCGGCTGCCCTGCGTGTGGAAGAGGCCGTCCTCGCCCTGCTCGACGTTGATCGCCTCGATGCTCCGCGACTGCGCGTTGTGGACGAACAGCTGCCAGCGGCTCGTCCCCGCGATCCCGGTCGGCACGAGCAGCACCGCGAACCGGCCCGCCTCGGGGCGGCCCGCGAAGCCCAGTTCCAGTGTCGGCTCGTGGAACGGGACGCCGTTCATGTCCTTGATGCCGAGGCCGTCCTTGGCCGAATCCGGCCGGGTCCGGTGCCGGCTGCGCCGGTAGCGCACCTCGACGACCGGCCGCAGCTCCCCGCCCGCGAGGACGAACCGGTCGCACAGCAGCGCCCCCGGCGCGACGGCGGTGACCTCGCCGGACGCGCCGGCTCCGGTCAGCGCGCCCGCACGGGTGCGGACCAGCGCGTCGGGGTCCCCTGCGGCGACGGCCTGACGGAAGACGAAGACGTGCTTGCCGTCCGACACGGCCTGAACGGCACCGCGGCGGTGAGCCGGGCCGTGCTCGACAGGAACGGGTCGATCTCGTCGCCCCGGAAGACGTCGTCGGGGCCCTCCTCGGCCCGCCCGCCCTGCCGCACCCGGGGCAGCCGGTCCGCGCCCAGCAGCGCGAACCCGGCGCGCGTCAGCTCGCGCGGGAAGGCCAGCTCCTTGGGGTCCTCGGACCAGTGCTGCACATCGAGGTCGGCCGCACCGCCCTCCGTGCCGCGCTGCGACGCGGTGACAGCGGAGTTCAGGTCGAGGACGCTGTAGAAGACGCGGCGGGTGTCGTCGAGCGCGAGGGCGACCGTGGTGCCCTGGTGCCGCACGAGGGTGGTGTGCAGGTAGGTGCGGTCGCTGTAGGTCTTGAGCCTGCCGCCGGCCGGGCGTTCTGCGGACACGTGGGAGTCTTCCTTCCGGCGAGGGCGCCTTCGGCCCGTCGCGCCCGGATCACTCCCCGACGGGTCCGTCCCGAACCCCCGAAGTGATCATATTGGCGGGATGTGGATCACGACGTGGGCCACTCCCCGTGGAGAAGGAGCAGGCGGGGAGGTTCGCGGACGACGGGACGCGGGAAACCGTCCGCTCACCTCTCGGCCGAAACACCCGTCACCCGAAAGAGTGAATGGTGAGCGCTGGCACGCCCGTCGGCCTCCGCCATGTACCGCGCCGCCAGGCCCAGGGCCGGCATTCCGCCGTGCCACCGCCTGCCGTGCCACCACCTCGTGCCACCGCCTGCCGCACCACCGAACCGCGCACCGGCCGGCGTCAGAGCGGGTTGGCTGTGAGCAGCCCGGTCCCGAGGGAGGTGAGGGCGTGGGCGACGCGTTGGCCGTCGCGGATCGAGGTGATCATTCCGGCCGCGCGCAGACTGGAGGCGTGCTGAGAAGCGGCAGGGGCGCTCACCCCGAGGCGGAGGGCGAGTTCGGTGGTGGTGCATCCCGTGCCGATCGCCCGCAGCGCGGCGGCCTTTCCTCTGCCGATGAGCGCGGTCAGGCCGTCGACGCCGGCGGGCGGCGGCAGGAGGGTCTCGGAAGCGGTGTAGGCGAAGAGGGGCTGCTGCCACGGGCTGGCGATCGCGGGGGAGAGCATGCCGCCGAGGAACAGGTTGGGGGACAGGACGAGCCCGGCGTCGGCGGTGCGTTCCAGATGCTCCGGAACGGTCGGGGCGAGGCCCAAGAGGGTGAGTTCGAAGCGGGTGGGGTCGCTGAAGGCCCTGTGGATGCCGGCCAGCATCCTGCCTGTGCCCTGGTCCCCCAGGATGGTTCGGCGCATGCTGATGTCGGCGTAGAGCAGCTTGTCCATGCCGGGCCAGTCATCGGCCAGGCAGGTGCTGTAGAGGGCGTGGACTGCGCCTAACAGGCGGTTCATCTGCACGGTGCCGCCGTCGAGCAGCTGTGCCACAGGCTTCGGTAGGGGGCCCAACTCGGCGTACCGGGCCAGCTCTCCCTGGACCTGCTCGGTGCTGACCGCGCTGATGGCGTCCAGTTCGTCGGCGATCGACACGCCGCCCGGGACCAGCGGTATCGGGGGAGTGAGGAAGTCCGGGATGCAGAGCCGGTTGGCCGTGACCAGTTCGATCAGGGGCAGGGCACGGGCCGGTACGCGGGAGCGGACCGCGCGCCACCACCGGCGGGCCGGCAGCGGAGCCGCGCCGTCCTGGTGGAGCCCGATCAGCCACCGACAGGCCGGCAGTGGAGCCCCGTTGTCCTGCTGGAGCCCGACCAGCAGGTGCTGAATCGGTGAGATCGCGAACCGTACGTTGGCCAAGTCCCGTGCCCCGAACGCCACAGCCACGCGCATGCTTCCCGATCCCCTCGGTCCGCTTAAGGCCAGGGCTTAATAGCTGTCCGTCCAGGCAAGCGTCAAACAGCATCTATCACAGACGCCACCGAGGCGGACGCCCGCAGGTTTCGCGGGCGAGCGGTGGCGCTCGCACGTTCGCACCGGGCCGCCACCCGGTGCCGCGGGCGTCGCTGCGCGGACAGGCCCGGGAGCCCGTGTGCCCCGGCCGGAGAGGAAGAGAAATGCGGAAGATGAACGCCAGGTCGAAAGCGGCCGCCGCCGTGCTCGCGATCGGAGTCACGGTCGGGGGCGTCGCGATGGCCGCGCCGGCGAACGCGGTCACCAGCGGCACCTACTGCGGGGCCACACAGCAATACGCCGGGGACGTTTACGCCCAGGCCTGCCTCATCGTGAGCGGGTACTCCGTGTACCCGTCGATCCATGTCACCAACCACGGCAACCACACGGTCACCGGGACGACTTGGATCAACCACCTCGGCGCCTACGAGGACTACGCCACCTGTAGCGGCATGACGGCGAGCGACCCCGGAGCCTGGTGCAACGCGGGGTGGGACTGGATCGGCAGCAACGGCTACGCCCAGGCCCAGGGCTCGCTCGTCATCGACGGCGTCACGTACGGCAAGGTGTTCTCTCCGTCCGAGTACATCAACTAGCCAGGAGCTGTCCGGCCGATCGTGCGGTCCGTACTCTTGCCTCGTGATTGATCACGGCATCGCTCTGCCCTACTACCGTCTCCATGTCGTGCCCGCGGTTGTGGCGCTGGCCAGCCCGACATGGCAGCGAGAGGTGTGGCTCGATCCGGATCAGTTCGAGAACCTTGACTACGCCGCGCATGTGCTCTTCGACGACTTCTGCGATGCGAGCAGTCCGCGGCCCTGGCTGGGGCAGTGCCTTCGCAGCGAGGAGGAAGTCGAGCTGATGGCGCGTCTTGGTGCGGCCTACAGCGCGGTACAGGACTCGGTCGGCGCCGCTGCCGGCGACGAGGTCTATCTGGACTCGCCAGGCTGGTCTGCCGTAGTCGCCGCGGCAGACCGGTTGGCCCAGGTGCTGGTGTCCAATGATCACTCGGCGTCGAGCAAGCTGCATGACGCCGGCTATCGCTGGCCGCTCGACACCGAGCCAGTTTCGTCCGGGACGGACGACGTGCACGTCGATTCATGACCGCAGCCAGATGACCAGGGCAGCGGCGGTGACCGTGCCGAGGAAGACGTACACGCGCCTGCCATACCTGGTCGGTGCGCCACGAGGCGTCATGGAGTCGAGTGAGGTGAGAGACCATCACCGCCGGGTTGTCGCAGCGACCTGGTTGAAGCTGGGGGCAGTTCGTCTCGGGGGATGCCGGGACGGGCGGTAAGCAGCCCTGACAATGTCGGGACGGACTGGCACTGCCAGACGGTTCGGGTTCGGCTATGAGCTTTGCAGACAGCTCAGAGCCGTAGCCGGCCAGGTGCGGGACGGCGGGTCAGCACTCCTCCTGGAGTTTCAGAAGGTCGTGAAACAGGCCCGGGTTGGTGGAGAGTTCGTTCCAGGATCCGACCTGTACCACTTGACCGTCCTGGAGGACGACGATCAGGTCCGCGGCGCGCGCGTTCGACAGCCGGTGCGTGACGAACACGGTGGTCCGGCCCGCCGCGAGGGATTTGAGGCGGTCGAACACCCTGCGCTCTGCCCTGGCGTCCATGGCGGCTGTCGGCTCGTCCAGGACGAGTACCGGGGCGTCGCGGTGGAAGGCGCGGGCGACCGCAAGGCGCTGCCACTGGCCGCCCGAGAGGTCGTGCCCGCCCCACCAGGAGCGGGCGAGGGAGGTGTCCAGGCCGTGGGGGAGCCGGGCGAGGACTTCGTCCGCCCCGGCGGCTTCGGCGGCGGCGAGGACCGCGGCGTCTCCGGTGGACATCGCCTGGCCGAGGGTGATGTTCTCCCGCGCGGCCAGCGGCCAGCGGGTGTAGTCCTGTGGGACAACGGCGAGTTGGCCGAACACGGTATCAGGGGTGACCCCGGCGAGGTCCTGGCCGTCCCAGGTGACGGTGCCCGCCGTCGGCAGGTACAGGCCGGTGAGGACCTTCGCGAGGGTGGTCTTCCCGGAACCGTTCTCGCCGATCAAGGCGACCATCTCGCCCCGGTGGACGGTGAGGTCGATGCCGTCGAGGGCGGGGCGACCTGTGCCGGGGTAGGTGAACTGGACGTTGGTGGCGGTGATGGCCGCCGGGGCTGCGGTGATCCGGGCGGCGCCGCGCCGGTTCGCCCAGGCAGCGGCGATCCGCAGGAAGGTGACCCAGTCGTCCAAGGCCAGGCAGGTGCGGAACAGCCCGGCCCCGGCGGCGAGCAGACCGGCGGAGGCCGCCGAGGCGGTGCGCAGGGCGAGCGCGGCGGCGCCGACGGCGGCCGGGTCGGTGCGACCGGTGGTGGCCAGCCACAGCAGCACGACCCAGGTCGCGAGAGTGGCCGCCGCAGTGAGTGTGTCACCAGCTCCCCTGGCCAGCAGGGCCCGGCGGGCTCCGGCGAGCTGTTCGGCCTCCAGCCGTGCGGAGACGGTGCGGTACTGCTCGGTGAGGTAGGGGCCCATTCCGTTGGCCCGGACCTCGTCGGCGGTGTTCCGGTCGGTGGTGTAGCCGCGGAAGACGCCGCGCAGCCGCGCATCGGCGAGGGTGCGGTGGTGCGCGGCGTGTTCGACCCGGGCGGCCCGCACTGCGCCCCACGCCGCGGGCAGAGAGGATACGAGCAGCAGCGGCAGCAACGCGGCGTGCAGGTAGGCGATGAACGCGGCGCCGGCGGCCAGACGGGCGGCGGCCGCAGTGAGACGCTGGGCGTCGATGATCAGGTCGCGGGCGCGGTCGGTGCTGTCGGCGGCGGCCTCGTACGCGTTCGAGAACGCCGGGTCCTCATAGGCGATCAGCTCCGCGCGGGTGGCGGCGGCGATCACCTGGAGGTCGGCTTCGCGGACGACCTTCGGGGCAAGGCGGGCGGCGGCGCCTTGGGCGGCGGCGTCCGCGAGGTAGCGCCCGCCAGTGGCCGCGCCGAGCAAGGCCGGCGGCCAGACGTTCGCGGCCAGCGCGGCGCCGAGGCCTCCGACGGCGAACAGGGCGGACAGGAGGCGGGTGGTGGCGCCGAGGGCGGTGACGGTCAGGGCGGCCGTCACCGCCTGTGCGGTGAGTAGCAGCAGAGCGGCGGGGCGGTCGGTGCGCCAGCCCAGGACCAGGGCCTGGCGCAGGGCGGCCGGCAGGCGGCGGACGATGGAGCCGGTGCTGACGGTGCGCGCGACGGCGTCGTGGCAGTCGGCCTCCAGCGCCATGTGCGGGACCTGGCCGGTCGGGGCCAGCGGGAGAGCGGGAGCGGTCACCCGCCCATCAGGGCCCGGAACCAGGCAAGCGGGCAACTGAATTCCCCAAGAGGCCAGGGAAACAAGCGAGTTCAGCGCACACCCGCGTCAGCTCTGCTATATGGGATTCACTCGATCGGGGAATCGCGCGACGGGTGTCCACGGCCGGTCGCCCGCGTCCCCGGTGTCCCGGCCCGCTGCTCCTCCCGGAACCTCGGCCCAGGCGTGCGCGGCGTCGGGGAGGAACCGGGCGCCGTAGACCAGGTCGGCTCGGCGGCCGGCCAGCGCACACGCCAGCACGGTGGCCAGGCCCACCTCCGTGCACGCGATCCGGCCCGGCCACCACCGGGGCACCACCGCGAGGACCGCGTCGTGCCGCTCCTGCAGCACGGCCGGGCTCGCGTACCGGGCGCGCCTCAGCGGGCGAAGTACCGCCACGCGGTGGCGCAGCGGCAGCCGGTGCAGTACCAGCGACGCGGCCAGCGCCAACACGGCAGTGAGCCGGGCACCCCGACGGGCGGCGGGCCTGGCGGCCGGTGTCATCACGGTCATCGCGGGCTCCCGATCCGGCGCCACCACGGCCGCCTGGGCAACGGCCTGTTCAGGTCGGTGAGCAGGCCGCGCTCGACCATGCCGACGAGGGCCGCCGCGATCTTCTCCCGGACGGCAGCCGGGTCCGCGCCGACGGGGACGGCGATCTCCTCGGCAAGCCCTTCGGTACCGCCGCGATGCACGATCGCCTGCCAGATCCGGGAGGCCGCCGGGTCGAGCATCACCCACCTCCCGACCCGTACGTCCAGGATGGCGGTCCGGCCTCCGACGGTGGCGTGCCGCACGTGCGGCGTGACGGTCAGCACGTCTCCGCCAACGGCACCGAGGCGGACACCGAACCGCGCAGCCACTGGCACATCACGACCAGGTGGTGGAGATCGGCGATCGCGTCGGCCGTGCGCCCTGCCACGGCCTCGGCGAGCGCGGAGCACACCGACCCCGCGTCGACCAACCCGGATGCGGCCAGGGCGCTGTCGGCCACCAGCTCCTCCAGCGCGCGGCGATGGCAGGCCAGACCCTGGATGCGCTGCGCCGTGAACGAGCCCTTCGAGCGGCGCCCGATCAGCCAGTCCGGTAGCTCCACCGCGGCGGCCAGAACCGGCTTGTAGGTGTAGGTGCCCCGGCGGCGGTACGCGGGGATCGCGAAGGCGGCGCGCACCACCTCGTTGTCGAGGAACGGGTGCACCGGCCGGACGCCGATGGCGTCGTACAGCGGGGCGGCGCGGGCATCGTCCCCGACCGCCCACAA
Organism: Kitasatospora sp. NPDC094016; assembly: GCF_040304045.1. Taxonomy (NCBI): domain Bacteria; kingdom Bacillati; phylum Actinomycetota; class Actinomycetes; order Kitasatosporales; family Streptomycetaceae; genus Kitasatospora; species Kitasatospora sp. NPDC094016. The sequence goes on along the minus strand of NZ_JBEOUK010000009.1, from coordinate 163,272 downwards.
CGCCGCCCACTGGTCCACGTCGTCGGCGAAACCGTCGTGCACCGGCTCGCCCCACGCGCCATCCAGCAGGCGGGCGACGGCATGCCGCCCCGGGGCGGTCAGCCATCCGGCCCCCCGCCTCGGGCGGCACCATGCCCACCCGGGGGACGTCGGCGGCAGCCCTCCGGCCCGCAGCTGCCGCGCCGCCTCCGTTGCCGCCCGGGAGGGCGTGGAGGCCGCCGCCTGCTTGAGCGCCCGCCAGTACGGGCCGGGTGCCACGTTGCGCAGCCGCGCGAAGTCGTGCGCGCCGCGCCGGGCCTCGCCCGACATGCGGCGCTGGATCTGTCCGACCCAGCACGCCGCCGACGAGTCCAGCACCACATCCCCGCCGTGCCCGGTCAGGTGCACGGGCAGGCCTGCCACGGGCTCCAGGTAGCAGCGGTCCATCCCCAGGTTCACCACGGCCGCGGCGGGCTCCCCCGTGACCGGTGCGCCGTCCAGGCCGAACGGCAGCTCGCCCGTCCCGCCCTCCGCGATCTTGTGCCTGACCCCGGTGTGGGCCGCCACCCGCACCGCGTAGTGTGCGTCCTCCGCGCTGGTGAGGGCATCGGTGTAGGTGACCGCGTGCACCGGGCCGACCTCGGCGGCGAGCAGCACGGCCGCCGACGAGTCCAGCCCCCCGGACAGATCCGCCCCGACCAGCCCACCCGCCATCCGCACCCTACGTTGCACCGCCACGCGCAGCGCCTCACCGAGCCGTGCCGCCCCGGCCGCCAAGTCCTCCTCCGGCTCCACATCCCGCACGTCGACCAGGCGCACCCCGTTCCGGTCGAGGACCAGACCCCACCCGCCCGGCACCCGCTGAACCCCGGCCCACGGACTGCGGGCCGGCCAGTGCTGACCGCCAACCGCCAAGCGGGCGGCCAGCAACTCCAGGTCCACGGAGGCCCCGGTCCGGGCGGCCAGCCGGGCCGGGTCACTCGCCCACACCACCCCGGCAACCCGGTCCCGGGCGTGCCACAGCGCCCTCACGCCGGCCAGGTCCCCGCACGCGAAGCGGCTTCCGCCCACCTGCTCGGCCACCACCCAGTACGAACCCGACCAGCCCGTCAGCTCCGCCCAGCGTCCGGCGGCAACTGCATCCAGCGCGGCGCGCAGCTGCGTCTGTTCCGCTCCGCAGTCTCCGGCGACCGCCAACCGCCCCCGGTCGTCGCCGACCTCGCGCACCGCGACGCCGCCGCCGAACACCGGACGGCTGGACAGCCCCTGTCGGCCGTCTTCGACCCACTCGATCACAACGCCTCCTCCACCGATGACCGTTGCTGACGACCCGGGGGTCCGGCACGGCTTCCTGCCGTGCCGGACCCCCTGCTTGCCACTTGTCCCGGGCGCCCCGCGCGGGACGCCGGCGGTTACTCGAAGTAGTTGTCCTTGTCGGAGTCGTTCGACCGCTGGCGGCCGTTGGTCAGAGCATCGGCCTCGTGCTCGCCGAACTGCGGGTCGAAGACCTCGTCCGTCACCAGGTTCTCCATCGTGATCTCCTCTGGAAGGTGGACCGTCCGGCGCTCGCCGGCTGACCACCACGACACCGCATCCGGCTGCTGCGATGACAGGTGCGCGACTGCTGCACTCCCGTGCGGACCAGCACCGCGGCACCCGCCGCGGGCTGCTGCGTTTTGCTGCGAACAGCCGTTCAGTGCCACGTGGTTGACGGCCCGGGGCGTACGCTGATGACCCTGAACTGCACGGCACAGCGCCACCGAGCAGAGGGGGAGCCCCCGGTGCCCGCATCCGGACGACGCCCGAACAACGCCCTGGCCCACTGGGTCGCCCGCACCGGGGCGAGCCACGAGAGAGTCGTTCGGGAAGTCGGCAAGGTCGCCCGCGAGCACGGCCGGAACGACATCCAGCCCGACCGCTCCCGCGTGCCCCGGTGGATCACGGGCGAGGAGCCACGGGCACCCATCCCCGAGTACCTGGCCAAGGCGCTCGGACGCCTCAGCACTCCCCAGGTTCTCCTTGCCCCGGCCGACATCGGCATGACGGGCCGACCGACGGTCGGCATCGCCTCGGCCTGGTCGGGAGCGGCGGTCGTCGCAGCGATCATCGACACCACCCGGAGCGACGCCATGACCGACGACACCACCCCCAGCCGCGCCCGCCTCCTCGCCGGCCCAGAACTCCTCTCCGCCGTGCAGCCCTGGCTCCATCTCCCGGACGCCGAACTCCCCGCCCCCACCAGGCCGGGTCGTCTCGGCATGTCCGACGTCCAGAGAATCCGCGCCACCACTGATGCATTCCGCACGCTCGACAACGCGCACGGCGGCGGCCTCAGCAGGAGAGCCGTCGTCGGCCAGCTCCACGACGTCACCGAGCTCGCCAAGCAGGGACGCGGCAGCGACAAGGTCGGACGCGAGCTGTTCGTCGCCGTCGCCGACCTCGCCTCCGTCGCCGGTTGGATGACGCACGACACCGGACGGCACGCCGAGGCTCAGGAATACCTGCTGCTCGGCCTCCAAGCGGCCAAAGCCGCAGGGCCGGCGGGCGCCGGAATCGCCGGCCACCTCCTGAACTGCCTCGCCAGGCAGGCCAACCACCTGGGCCGGACGGCCGACGCCCTCGACCTCGTCCAGGCCGGGCTGTACGGAACCCGCAAACGGCCCGCCGACCGGCTGCGCGCAGTCCTCGCCACCCTGGAAGCCCGCTGCCACGCCACCCTTGGCGACCTGCCCGCCGTCGAGCGATCCATCGCGGTCGCCGAACACGCCCTCGACTCCGACACCGAGATCCCCACATGGGTGGCGTGGTTCGACCAGGCCGAGTACGAGGTCACCGTCGGCGTGTGCGAGCTGATCGCCGCCGAGCACGACAACGACCGGGCCCGACGGGCGATCACCGGCATCCAAGCGGGCACCGTGCTCCGACCGGCCGAGCGAACCCGCAGCAGGGCCTTCGATCAGATCGCCCTGGCACGCGCTTACGTCCGCGCCCGAGACCTCGACGGCGCTGACACCGCAACCGCAGAGGCCCTACACCTGTTCGGCCACGTCAACTCCACCCGGATCACCGACCGCCTCCACGAGCTCGACGAAGAACTCGCCGCTGTACCGGGGTCCAGCGCAGCCCGCTCCGCGCGCGACCGAATCCGCTCCGCAATCGCAGCCTGACCCTGTCACCGTGTGTTTTCGTCCGTTATGCGCTTGGTGAGGTTGTCGATCGAGGCGATGTGGATCACGGCTTCGGAGCTGGCCGGGAGGGTCTCGTAGTCGTGGGCGAGGCGCCGCTGTAGCATGATCCACCCGAGACTCCGTTCGACCACCCACCGCCTTTTCACAACATGGGATCCGGGGATGTCGGACTTCCGGTGGACGACTTCGACGTCGATTCCGAGGCCGGCTCCATGCTCGACCACGGCGTTCTTGAAGCCGGTGTCGACCCATGTCTTGGAGATGTTCGGATAGACCTTCTCGGCCTGATCAAGGAGCTGTATTCCCACGGCGTTCTCGGACAGACTCGCGGCGGTGACGACCACGGCGAGGATCAGGCCGATCGTGTCAGTGAGGATCCCCCGCTTCCGACCGACGATCTTCTTCGCGGCGTCGGTTCCCTGGCTGGTCACTCCGCCCTCGACTACATCCCGCCCGACGAATACGAACAGGCCTACTGGGCGCAACTGGAGCAAGTCCCACAGACCGCTTGATCACACGATTGCGGACTCCATGAAACTCGGGGCAGCTCACTTCTTCGATGCGCCGAGACTCGGCGTCGCTCATGCCGGGCTCAACCTCGCAACAGTCAGCGGTGGCGAGCAGATGCGCGGCCTCCGCCCCGAGTTCTGTTCCCTCAAGTGCCGTCACACCTCGAACAGCAGCTTTCCGAGGTCTTGGCGGTCAGGTGAATATCGAGGGCCTGTCACCTGGCACGAGGCCGACTCGGTGCGGCTCTGCGCCGTAGGTGGGCGAATGTCCGGCTCCGGGACCGCCTGCGGTCGGGACTGCGACACCTGGCCGGCAAGCGTCGGCTCGGCCGGTGGGTGGTGCGTCGGGGGCGGCGGCCGGGGGTGTCAGTTGTTGGGGAGGGTGAGTGCCAGTTTGCCGGTGGTGCGGGCGTCGAGGAGGTGGCGGACGGCTGTGGCGGTCTCGGTGAGGGGGTAGACGCGGGCCACGACGGGGCTGAGGGTGCCCGCGTCGATGAGTGCGGTCAGGTCGCGGAGGCCGTCGGCGTGTTCGGAGGCGATGAAGGTGCCCAGGCGCTGGCCGGTGAACGGGGAGAGGATCTGCGCGCGGAGCTGCCGGTCGGTGCCGCCGAGCCAGCGGCCGTTCGTCTCGCCGCCGGTGATGACCAGCCTTCCCCGGGGGGTGAGGGCGCGGCGCAGGTCGCGCAGGCTGCGGTTGCCCGCGATGTCGATGATGGTGTCGTAGCGTCGCGGGCCGGCGAGGAAGTCCTCGCGGGTGTAGTCGATCACGTGGTCGGCGCCCAGGGCTCGTACGGCGTCGAGCTTGGGGCTGCTCGCGACGGCCGTGACCAGGGCGCCGAGGGCGTGGGCGAGTTGGACGGCGAAGGTGCCCACGCCGCCGGCGGCTCCCGTGATCAGGACCTGCTGGCCCGGCTGGATCTCGCCCTTGTCGCGTACCGCCTGGAGTGCGGTGAGCGCGCTGACGGGCACCGTCGCCGCTTGCTCGAAGGTGAGCGCGGCCGGCTTGGGGGCGATCCGGTCGGGGCGGGCGACGGCGTATTCGGCGAACGCGGCGGCCGCCGTCCCGTACACCTCGTCGCCGGGGGCGAACCCGGTCACGCCGTGGCCGACCGCCTCGACGACACCGGCGAGATTGCGGCCGGGATTGGGGAGCTTCGGCCTGCGCAGCCCGCTGACGGGCCGGACCGCGTACGGCAGTCCGGCCATCAGGTGCCAGGTGCCCCGGTCGATGCTGGAGGCGCGCACCCGGACCAGTACCTCGCCGGGGCCGGCGCCGGGCCGGGGGAGGCGAGCCGTGCGCAGCACGGCTTCCGGCTGGGCGCCGTAGCGCTCCTGGACGACGGCCGCCATCGTCCCGGCCCCGCTGCTGCCTCCGCTGGTAGTCGCGGCCGGCTCACCCATGTCCCGCATCGTCGCTGCTCCCGCCCTCTGCCGACACTCACTTACGCTGTAAGTACAACACTTACGGCGTAAGCTCGCAACGATGGCAGGCCACCAGAGGAAGCGACCGTCCACCGTGCCCCGACGTACCGACCCGAAGCCGACCCCGACTCCGCCGTCGACTCCGCCGTCGACCCCTCCGCCGATCCGCCCGACCCTCACCCGCCAGCGGGTGCTCCGGGCCGCCATCGAACTGGCCGACGCCGGCGGCCTGGAGACGCTCAGCATGCGCAAGCTCGGCGAGGCCGTCGGAGTCGAGGCGATGTCCCTCTACAATCACGTGGCCAACAAGGAGGACCTGCTCGACGGCATGGTCGACCTGGTCTTCGACGAGGTCGAACCGCCCGCGCCCGGCGACGACTGGCGACGAGCGATGCGGCAGCGGGCGATCTCGCTGCGCCTCGCGCTGTCCCGCCACCGCTGGGCCATCGGGCTGATGGAGTCACGCTCCACTCCGGGCCCGGCCACCCTGCGCCACCACGACGCCGTCCTCGGCTGCCTGCGTCACGGCGGGTTCTCCCTCGCCCTGACCGCCCACGCCGTCTCGGTGCTCGACAGCTACATCTACGGGTTCGCCTTGCAGGAGAAGACCCTGCCCTTCGACTCCCCGGAGGAGACCGCCGAACTGGCAGAGTCCATCGTGAGCGGCTTCGGCGCCGGCGAATACCCGTACCTGGCCGAGATCGCGACCGCCCACGTCATGCGCCCCGGATACTCCTACGGCGACGAGTTCACCTTCGGACTGGACCTCATCCTCGACGGCCTCGGGCAAGCAGCACGCTGACGGGCCGACCGGCGACGCACGTCCTGCGCGCCCTCGCCGCGCGCCGCCCGCACCCTCTGCCGCGCACGCCCCACCACCTCTGTGCCATCGGCGAGTTGAAGCGGTTTGACGGTTGGTCAGACGAGATCTAGCTTCGATCTCGCACCGATCATCGCTCACTCGTTCGATGGCCCGGAGGGGTTTTCGCATGCCTCCTTATGAGCAGACTTTTGCCGGCATATCAGGAATTTTCGAGAATCAGTCGAAAACCTCCTACAAGGCGGGTGTCGACTCGGTCTCCCCTCCGGACCGGCGGGCCGGACTGGCGGATCAGGGGCAGTGCTTCCTCGGCGTCAGCCTGGAGAACGGCAACTTCGCTCCGGGCAAACTCGCCGCGATGCTCCGCTGGATAGCCGGCCGGTTCCCCCGTTGCACGGTGCTGGTCGGGGACAGCATCCACCGGATCACCCTGGCGTCCACCCGGGGCCTGTCGGAGGACGAGGCGCTCTCCCGGGCGTTGGCCCTGGGTGACCGTTTCATCGCCGACACCCGGGCCCTGTTCGCGGCCGAACGCGAGCAGGCCGAATTCACGTTCCTGCGCTGCTCCGAAGTGCAGCGATGGGATTCCTACGCGAAGCACCATCGAAGCCTCACCGACTACCACCGGGCCGACCGGAACTTCCGGGAGTCCGTCGATGCGTTCGGGCGGCGCTTTCACGCCAGGCATTCCGGTCGGCGCGCCGAGGTCGACCTGGAGAGGCGGGTCGAAATGTCCGCACAGTACTTTCTGGAGGAGTCCGCGATATTCGCGTGTCTTGTCCAGCAAGGCCTTTCTGTCATGGTCTACCCCGGTTCGTTCGGCACCCTTTCGGAGATCACCGACGGGAGGCACCCGGACGCGCCGGAGGAGCTGCGCCGGCTGACCGTCCTCTCGCTCGATCTGCGGAGGCGTTGACGGCGTCCCTCGTTCCGCCGAGCGCTCCGCCGAGCGCTCCGCCGAGCGCTCCGCCGGACCGCCGGACCGGCACGTCCAGGCCCGGGTGCCGTCGGCGTGACCGGTGGTCAATGGCCGGTTCTTAAGGACTTCTTAGGAGTCCTCCGTATCACTGTGTCATGCACACCGGTACTCATACGTCTTCCCTTGCGGGCCCCGCCCGCCGGTACGCTCCGCGCGCCGTTCTCGTCCTCGCCGTGGCCACCGCGCTGGTGTCCGCAACCGTGGCGAGCGCCACCGGCAGCTCCGCCTCGCCGATGCCGATGCCGATGAAGGTGCGGGTCCACGACGGGCGCGTCGACGTGCCGGTACGCGGCGGCACCGCCACCATCGACGCGGCCACGCTGCGGGCCGAGGCCCGGACCGAGGACGGGCGGGTGGTCCTGCTGTCCGCTCCGGCCGACCAGGCGCTGGGCAGGGCGAGCGCCCCGGTCAGGACGGCGAGCGGCGCCGCCTGGTCGTATCCGGAGAAGGGCCTGCGGGCCGAAGTCCGCGCCGACCACGGCCGGTTGCTGGTCACCCTCACCGGGACCGCCCTCACCGGGACCGCCCCCACCGGGACCGCCCCCACCGGGAGCGGCGGCACCTCGGTGCGGTGGCCGGTGACCGCCACCGATCCGGCCGCCGCCGAGGTCCAGCTCCCGCGCGGCGAGGGGCTGTCCCTTCCCGTCGACGACCCGTTCTGGAACTCCTCCGACGGGGCGCTGGTCGGCGAGGAACAGGAGCTCGGCTCGCAGCTGTCCATGCCGATGTGGGGCTACACGCTCCGCTCCGGCCGGGCAGGCGTCAGCTACATCGTCCCCACCGACATCGGCACGTCGCTGACGTTCGCCTCCCAGGACGGCCGGCTGCGGGCCACGGCCGAGCACGGATTCGCCGCCGGGAACGGCACCGGCGCGTACACCGTGGCCTTCTCCCTGACCGACGGCTCCCCGGTGGCCCCGGCCGTGGACTACCGCAACTGGCTCTCGGAGCACGGGCAGTTGGGCAGCCTGAGCGAGAAGATCAAGCAGAACCCGCAGACCGCGAAGCTGCTCGGCGCCTTCCACGCCTACGCCTGGGGCGGCGCCCGCCGGCCCGCCTACCTCGACCGTCTCAAGGAACTGGGCGTCTCCCGGCTCTGGCTCGGCTACGACTCCGACGACTCCCCGATGACGGGCGAGGACGTCAAGGCCGCCGAGGCCGCCGGCTACCTGGTCGGACCGTACGACTCCTTCGCCAACGGCCAGCAGAAGACGGACGACTCGTCCCCCAACTCCGTCTGGCCGGACGACGTCTACCCCCGGTTCTGCGTCCTCAGGGCCGACGGGACGCCGCAACCCGGCTTCCACAAGAAGGGCTGCTACCTCAGCTCGCAGGCGTTCGAGCAGGCCGAGCCGCAGCAGCACTACCTCGCCGACCGCACCCGCTCGCTGGTCGCCAACGGGGCCGACAGCTACTTCCTGGACGTGGACGCGGCGGGCGAGCTCTTCCGGGACTACGACCCCGGCCACGCGATGACCATGGACGAGGACCGCGCCAACCGGCTCGCCCGGATGCGGCGCCTGACGGACGACTCGTACGACGCGTCCACGGGCCGGCCCGCCCCGCTGGTCCTGGGCTCGGAGTCCGCCGGCGCCTGGGCCAACCAGGTGCTGGCCTTCGACCACGGCTCGGGCACCCCGGTGGACGGGCGGCTGTGGGCGATGGAGTCCGGGCACTTCGACAACGGGCCGCAGGACCCCAAGGACGACGGCGCCTGGGGCGGCTACGCCCCGGAACAGGCCGCCGCCACCTTCTTCAAGCCGGTGCGCACCACGGACTTCAAGCCCGAGCACCAGGCCCGGGTGGCCGCCGCCCTGAAGGCGATGTACGACCCGCGGTACCGGGTGCCGCTGTACGAGACGGCGCTGCACGGTTCGCTGGTCAACGTCGAACGCTGGGAACTGCCCTTCGGCAAGCTGCCGGAGCAGAAGACCACGCGTGCGCTGCTGGCGATGCTCTACAACACCCCGCTCAACTTCGTGCTCAGCGACAAGGACCCGCACGACGGGCAGAACATGCACGAACTGGCCGCGCTGCAGCAGTACTTCGCGCCGCTGCACCAGGCGGCCGGCACCCGGCAGCTGACCTCCTTCCGCTGGCTGACCGACGACCACCTGGTGCAGCGGACCGTCTTCGGCGACGGCACGCTGACCGTCACCGCCAACTTCGGCACCACCGTCCACGACGGCCTGCCGGGCGGCTGCGTGGACGCCGCAGTGCGCGGGCGCCCGGGCACCCAGCGGCTCTGCCCGGCTGACGTGGTCTCCTGACGACCGCAGCTGACGGGCTGACGGGCTGACGAGCCGGCGGGACAGGCGGCCTCGCCCGTCCCGCCTGGCCCCGCCTCGCCGCCGCGCCGCCTCGCCGCCGGTGTCGGGCGGACGCGGCGTGGTGGGTTAGCCTGCGCGGTGGGCCAGGTGCACGGGGGACGACCACGGGGTGTGCACGGACCGGCCGACGAACGACTACGGGGGGTTTCACATGTCCAGGATCATCACTGCCGCCATGCCCGCGCACGGGCACACCGCGCCGATGCTGGCGATCACCGCCGACCTGGTGGCGCGCGGGCACGAGGTGGTCTTCCTCGGCGGGGCGAGGTTCGCCGGGGCCGCCGAGGAGACCGGGGCACGTTTCACCGCCCTGCCGCCGGAGGCGGATTTCGACGACCGCCGGATCAACGACTCCTTCCCGGGGCGGGCCGAACTGCCGCCCGGGCCACAGCGGTTGGCCTTCGACGCCCGTAACATCTTCATCGATCCGGTGCCCGCGCAGTACCGGGCGCTGCGCGCGTTGCTGGCGGAGTTCCCGGCCACGGTGGTGCTCGGTGACTGCTTCTTCCACGGCGCGGTGGCTCTGGCGCTGGCCCATCCGCGCGGCGAGCGGCCGGCCGTGGTGGGCATCGGGGTGTCCCCGCCGATGCTGCAGAGTGTCGACACCGCGCCCTTCGGTCTCGCGCTGGCGCCCCAGGCGGGACCGGAAGGGCTGGCCCGCAACCGGGAGTTGAACGCCGAGGCGGCGCTGCGCGGCGAGCCGCTGCGGCGGTACGCGGCCGAGGTCTTCGCCGGGGTCGGGGTCGAACTGCCGCCGGGGCCGCGGGCGAACGCCGCCGTCACCGGGCCCGACCACTACCTGCAGCTGACCGTCCCGGGGTTCGAGTACCCGCGCAGCGACGCGCCGGCCTCGCTGCGCTACATCGGCGCGCTGGCGCCGCAGAACCATGGCAAGGTGGAACTGCCGCAATGGTGGCCGGAGTTGGAGTCCAGCCGCCCGGTCGTGGTGGTCACCCAGGGCACCCTGGCCAATGACGACCTGACCGAGCTGCTGGTCCCCGCGGTGCGGGCGCTGGCCGACCGCCCCGACCTGCTGGTGGTCGCGGCCACGGTCCGCCCGGACGGGCCCGAGCTGCTGGCACGGGCGCTCGGCGGCCTGCCGGACAACGTGCGGGCCGCCGGTTACCTGCCGTTCGACCGGCTCCTGCCGCACGCCGACGTGCTGATCAGCAACGGCGGCTACGGAGGTGTCCACACCGCGCTGGCCTTCGGGGTGCCGCTGGTGGTCGCGGGCGGCAGCGAGGACAAGCCCGAGGTCGCCGCCCGGGTGGCCTGGCGCGGTGTCGGCATCGACCTGCGCACCGGGCGCCCGGGTGAACCGGAGCTGCGCGAGGCCGTCGACCGGGTCCTGGCCGACCCGGCCTACCGCGCCAACGCCGCCGACCTGGCCGCCGAACTCGCGGCCCACCGGCCGCTGACGGCGATCGCCGAACTGGTGGACTCGCTCGGCTGACCGCCGCGGGCTGCGGGGCTCAGCGGATGCGACGGCCACGGCGAGCGCGAAGCCGATTTCCTTGATCTCCGGCTTGTCGTCCTATCGCCTGCCGGGTCGATTCCACCTCGGAAAGGAACGGGCTCGTCCGGAAACGGGCCCGATGAGCGGGAAGTGGACGAAGTGGCTTGATCATGCGTCAATTATCTTTCCCCACTGGCAATTTACGCGATGCAGCCCAGGGCATTTCCTGCCCGGCCATGCGCTAACCTCCTCCTGGCGTGCTCACATGCCGATCCCGAATTGGGGGAATCACATGGCAATCGGACGACGGCAACTCCTCACCTCCGTCGCGCTCACCGCCCTCGCCGCGCCCGTCCTGGCCAAGGGGACCGCGATCCGCGCGGCCGCGGCCGTGGGGGCGGCCCCGGCCGCCGACTCCGGGCCGCTGTTCATGCAGGTCGTCGCGCACGAGGACGACGACATCCTGTTCATGAACCCGGACCTGTCCAACGCGCTCGCCAACGGCACCCCGTCCGTCACGGTGTTCGTCACCGCGGGCAACGCGACCGGCGACCCGTGCGCCACGGTCTGTTGGGACACCGCCGGCGAGCCGCTGCGTACCTGGAACCGCCAGATGGGCGCCATCAACGCCTATTCCCGGATGACCGGGGTCGGCGACACCGATCCGGCGACCGACGAGGTCGGGCACTGGACGGCCGAGGCGTGGACGGTCGGGGGCAAGCAGGTCGAACGGTACGTTCTCAAGGGCCGCCCGGTGCACCTGATCTTCCTCAACCTGCACGACGCCGGGCTCGGCGGCGTCCTGGCCGGCGGCACCGACACCACGGTCGTCCCGAAGGACAGCCCGCTGTCCGGGCCGTCGACCTACACGGCGGCGGACGTCGTCGAGGTGCTGCGGCAGCTCATGGTGACGTACCGGCCGACCGTGCTCCGGGCCCAGGACGAACTCCCGGACAGCCGCTACTCGGGCGACCACTCGGACCACGTCTGCGCCGCGAAGTTCGCCGGCCAGGCGGCCCTGCTCTACGGCGGCCCGCTGATCCAGGTGAACTACCGGGACTACAACATCAGCGACTCCCCGGTGAACCTCGACCCGGCGACGACCGGCGCCAAGGGCGTGTTCGTCTCCGAGTACGCCGGCCACGACCACTCGGGGAACTACTCCGACGCCTGGTTCTCCCGGATGTACTACCGCTGGTCGCGGGGCACCTCCTGGGCCGGGCTGAACCAGGACGGCCGGCCGCAGGTCTTCGTCGTCCGGGCCGGCGCCCTCTACACGTACTGGCGTCAGGGGGACGGCAGTTGGGGCGGTCCGGTGCGGATGGCGGACCCGGGCGGGCGACTGGCGCCGGGCATCGCGGTCGGGACCAACGCCGACGGCCGGCTGGAGGTCTTCGCCCGCCGCCTGACCGATCACCACATCATCTCCCTGCCCCAGGGCGCGCCCAACGGCTGGTGGTGGAACAGCTGGGCCGACCACGGCAACCCCAACGCCGGGCTCGGCAACGAGGACCAGGTCGGCGTGCCCGTGGTGGCCGGCAACCAGGACGGGCGGCTGCAACTGTTCGTCAAGAACGGCGGGGGCGGCCTCAGCAGCATCTGGCAGACCACCCCGGGCGGGGTGTGGACGGGCACCTGGACGGATCTGGGCGGCACCGACCTCCAGGACCCGGTCACCGCGATCCGCAACGGCGTCGGGAGGATCGAGGTGTTCGCCAGCACCCGCACCGGGATCGTCAACTGGTGGCAGAGCGCTCCGAACGGCGCCATCGCCGGCCCCGCCCCGATCCCGGGCGCCCAGCCGGCCAGTCCGCCCAAGGCCGCGCTCGACCAGGACGGCCGCATCGAACTCGCCTACCGCGAGGTCGGCACCGGCGCGATGCTGGTCAGCTACCAGACCCGGCCCGGCGGGCCGTGGAGCCAGTCCCCGGGCAACCTCGGCGGCCACGCGGGAGTGGGCGAGCCGGCGGCGGCCACCGTCGGCGGACGGGTCGTCCTGTTCGAGCGCAACCGCGGCGGCGGCGTGAGCACCACCGCCCAGACCGCCCCGAACGCCGGCTACGGCACCTGGCAGGACCTCGGCGGCACCGTCCTGGACCACCCGGCCGCGCTCGTCGACGGCGGCGGCGTCCTCCACGTGTTCGCGATCGGTACGGACGCCCGCGTCTACTACCGCGCGGGCACGACGCCCACCGACCTCGGCGGCTGGCAGGGCCTGCCGCGCTGACCGTCCTGCTCGGGGCCCGGCTCCGGCTGGGCCCCGAGCAGGCCGCAGCCGGGCCCGAGCCGCCGCCTCTGCCCGTGGCGAATCTGCGGCGGGCAGAGAAAACGCATCCGGAGGTCTCCCGGGGTCGAGAGTGGAGTCGAGGGCAAGCCCGCCTCAGCACCTCGACACCTCGACACCTCAGCACCTCGACACCTCGGTGTCTCGACAAGGAGACCGGATGAATCCCCTCACCACCCTCGCGCCCCGCGCGGAGGAGGGCGGCACGCCGCCCAGCCGCTTCGACGACCACCTCGCGGCGCAGCTGCTCGCCCAGCGGATCGTCCTCCTCGGCACCCAGGTCGACGACGTGTCGGCCAACCGGGTGTGCGCGCAGCTGCTCCTGCTGTCGGCGGAGGACCCGCGTACCGACATCAGCCTGTACGTCAACAGCCCCGGCGGGTCGGTCACCGCGGGGCTCGCCATCTACGACACCATGCGGCTCATCCCGAACGACGTCTCGACGCTGGTGATGGGGTTCGCCGCCAGCATGGGCCAGTTCCTGGTCACCGTGGGGGCGCCCGGCAAGCGGCTCGCGCTGCCGAACGCGCGGATCATGATGCACCAGCCCTCGGCGGGCATCGGCGGCACCGCCGCCGACATCGAGATCCAGGCGGAGAACCTCCAGTTCACCAAGAAGGCCATCGAGCGGATCACCGCCGAGCACACCGGCCAGAGCGAGGAGACGATCGCGCGGGACGGCGACCGGGACCGCTGGTTCACGGCCGAGCAGGCCAGGGAGTACGGGATCGTGGACCGGGTGGTGGAGTCGGTCGCCGACATCCGCCCGGCCGCGTCGCGCCGACGGATGGGGCTGTGACATGGGGTCGTACACGGTTCCCTACGTGATCGAGCGGACCGCGCAGGGCGAGCGCTCCTACGACGTCTTCAGCCGGCTGCTGAACGAGCGGATCATCTTCCTCGGCACCGAGATCGACGACGGGGTCGCCAACGTGGTCATCGCGCAGCTCCTGCACCTGGAGTCGGAGAGCCCGGAACGCGAGATCGCGATCTACCTCAACTCGCCCGGTGGAGCGTTCACTTCGCTGATGGCGATCTACGACACGATGACGTTCGTGCAGGCGCCGATCTCCACGTTCTGCGTCGGTCAGGCGGCGTCGACGGCGGCGGTGCTGCTGGCCGGCGGAGACCCCGGGCGGCGGTTCGTGCTCCAGCACGCGCGGGTGCTGCTCGGCCAGCCGGCCAGCGGCGGCCGGCAGGGGACGGTGTCCGACCTCAGCCTCGCGGCGAAGGAGATGGTCCGCACCCGCTCGCAGGTGGAGGAGGTGCTGTCCCGGCACACCCGGCACGACGTGGCGACGTTGCGTGCGGACATGGACCGGGACAAGGTGTTCACCGCCGAGGAGGCCGTCGCCTACGGGCTCGCCGACGAGGTGCTGAGCCGACGGCTCGCCTTCGGCTGACTCCGCGCGGCCGTGGCCGGTACGGCGGGGCACACCACCGTCGTACCGGCCTTCGGTCGGGCCAGGTCAGGTCAGGTCCGATCAGGCCAGGTCAGGCGGCGAGGCAGAGCCCGTCGTACCGCGCCGTGGGCGACGTGCGGCTCCGGCCCATCCCACCCGGGCCCACCCCACCCCGGCCCACCCCACCCCGGCCCACCTGGCTCCGGGTGTGCCGGGTCAGCTCGTCCTGGGCGAGCGAGAGCAGGTCGGCGAGGCCGAGTCCGAGGGCCCGGGCGGCGGCCGCGAGGACCTCGGAGGAGGCCTCCTTGCGCCCGCGCTCCAGCTCCGACAGGTACGGGATCGAGATCCGGGCCGCCTCCGCCACGTCCTTCAACGTCCTTTCCTGGGCGAGCCGTTCGCGGCGCAGCGCGTCGCCGACGAGGTCGCGCCACAGGGGTTCCCTCGGCGCGGACGCGGGCGCGGGCGCAGGCGGCGCTCCCGCCGGCCGCTGCGGGGCGCGGGTCGCCCCGCCGGAATCGGGCGACGAGGTGTGCGGGCGCAGGGGGATGACGCGGGCTTCGTTCGGCGCATGAGTGCTCACCCCTCCAGCCTAGGGATCCGGGGCACCGGGGGAAGGGAGTGGCGTTCTGCCCTGGGTGAAGCCGTACGGGCCGCCCGGCCGGGCCCGTGGCCGTCGGACTCGCCACGGGCCCGGCCGGGTTCCGCTACGCGTGCCGCGCCCCGCGCCTGCGCGCGACCACGACCAGCACGCCGCCCGCACCCAGCAGCGCCGCCGCACCGGTCACGCCGAGCGGCAGCACGCTGCCCGCGCCGGTGGTCGGCAGCGTGCCGCCGGGCCGCTCATCGGGCCGGGACGGCCTCGCGCCCGGCGGCGGCGGGGATGCCACCGCCGCCACCGCGACCGCCGAGGACGACGGGCTCGGCGACGGTGCCGGGGTCGGAGTCGGGGTCGAGACCGCATCCGGCGACGACGGGCCCGCGCCCGAACCCACCGACGGGAGCAGCCGGTTGACGACCGTCACCGTGATCCCGTCGTCCAGGGTCTCGCAGGTGAGCACCAGCGGCCCGAAGACCGCGATGGCCGGCGCCGCGTAGCCGTCGGGCGGGCTCACCTCCACCCAGTAGTACGTGCCCGGCCCGACGACGATCCGGCAGATGCCGTCCGCCCCGGTGACGCAGGGATCACCGACCGGCGAATCCTTGGGCCCGCCGGTGGTCTGCGGCCAGCTGGGCCCGCCGTTCCAGCGCCACAGCTGGAACGTCGCCCCGGCCAGCGGTCTGCCGTCCTGGTCGTGCTTGACCAGGGTCAGCGTGCCGTCCTGCGGCCGGAAGCCGAAGTCGAAGGTGTGGTCGTCCTGGCCCGGCCCGCCGGTGGTCAGTTCCCGCTCGGCGAACGTTGCGCCCGGCGGGACGACGCCCTTGGAGTTGATGAACGGGTTGTCGCCGACGTCGTGCCGGGTGGGCACCCACTGGTACAGCGGGCCGCCCTGGGCGAAGTCGGCGGGGTTGTCCAGCCGGATCGTGTACTTGGTGTGCGGCTTGAGCCCGCCGTCCACGTTCGAGTCGTCGAAGTAGTACTCGCCGCGCGCCGTCGTCCGCGCCGTGCCGACGAGCTTCCCCGGCCCGTCGTACAGGTGGACGGTGGCGCCCTCCACCGGGCGCTGGCCCGGCTTCTGGATGCCCTTGTGCTGGGCGTCGTACCAGACCCGGTTGCCGATCTGCAGCGGCGCCTGGTCGCAGAGCACCTCCAGGTCGCCCATCGAGGCGCCCTTGCCGAACGGCGCGGGCACGTTCGCCGGGTTGAGCCGCAGGCCGAACGCCGGGTCCTGCCTGCCGTCGCGCTGGACGAACGACGTGCCGTAGCCGAAGGCCGTGCTGTTGGGGTCGAACCCGGAGGTCCCGATGGTGTTCTCGACCTTGGACAGCGCCATCCCGGCGTAGGCCGCGTTGTGGTGGACGCCCATCCGGCTGGTGTCGAAGAAGCGGGTGCCCCGGGGCGAGAGCCCGCAGCCGGTGTTGGCGTCCAGCACGTAGGTGCCGCCGCTCAGGCAGGCCTTGTTCAGGTCACCGCCCGACAGCACCTCGCCCACCGCTGCGCCCGACGCCGACTGGCCCGTCGCCCGGTCGGCCATGCGGTCGCGGAAGGCCAGCAGCATCGAGCCGTCCGTCTCGAAGCCGACCTCGCCCAGCTCCGGCTCCGGCTGGGCGCGGTAACCGGCGCAGGTCTGGCCGTTCTGCGTGGTCGGGTAGGTGTTCGTCCACGGGAACCAGCCCGCGCCGTCGCACGGGCCCGAGCCGACGGTCGACTGGCGCGGGTAGTCCAGCGGCTGGTCCAGCACGGCCGCGCGGAACCGGCCGGTGGCCAGGTCGAAGGGCAGCACGACCGCCCGCAGGTCCGACGCCTTGCCCGTCGACTCGCCCGAGCAGACTCCGCCGAGGTAGCCGACGCCGTCCTGGAGGCCCAGGCCGAACGGCCGCCAGTCCCCGGCCGAGGCGCAGCCCGGGTCCGGGATCGGGTAGACGCCCTTCGGCTGCGCGGCCGTCGGCGCGGTGGCGTCGTAGCGGTACAGCGTGCGGGTGTTGAGGTTGACGACGAACAGGTCCCGGCCGTCGTTCGTCACCTTGAGCCCGCCGAGGCTCTCCTTGCCCGGAGCGACGAGGAACGCGTCGTCCGTCCCCGGTCCGTGCGCCGTGCTGCCGGCGTCCGGGACGGTGGTGAACAGCGTGGTCCGCCCCTGCGCCGGGTCGGTCACGTAGATGCCGCCGGCGCCGCCGGGGCCGTAGTCCGTGGTGCGCTTGGCCGACGCCGAGGAGAAGATCCGCCGGTCGGCCTTGTTCCACGCGATGCCGTAGAGCGTGCCCGTCTGCGCGTCGGTGGCGAGGTTCGTGACGTTGACGTCCACGCCGTCCTGGCCGCGCGCGCGGTACGGGAACGACACCAGCGTGCGCTGCGCGCCGCCTCCCCAGGTGGTGTTCTGGCAGGTCGTCACCAGCGGCGCGTTCTGCTGGCAGTAGTCCCCCGGGTACCACAGCCCGGTGGTGTACGAGACGTTCTTGCCGCCGGAGAGGTCGACGAACTCCTCGTTGGAGCTCAGCTGGTTCGGCGCGCCGTCCAGCCCCTGCCGCGAGGCGAACGCCGGGAACAGCACGCCCGGCTTCGGATTCACCACCTGTACCCGGTACGCGCCGCCGCCGTGCTCCCGGCTCCGCGGCGGCGCCAGCGTCACCGTCCCGTCGGCCCCGGTGGTGCCCTCGACGTAGGCCCGCGCGTCACCGGTGAGCGTCACCTTCACGCCCGCCAGCCCCGGCTCCAGCGCGGGCGTCCACACCCCGGAGGAGTCCACGGCCCGGATCACCCGGACCGTCACCGTCCCGTCCTCCGTCTGCGAGAACGCCGTCGGTGCCGTCAGCGCCCCGCCGCCGCACAACGCGGCGGCGAGCACCGCGGCCCGCGCGACGCCCTTCCTTCTCCTTCTCGTCCCCACCTGATCCCCACTCTCATGGTCGGCGGACATCTGCCCGATCCGGACAGGACCCCAGGAGAGCGACAACCGGTCGTCCACGTCCTGGTTTCGGGACGCATTCACCGGTGTGTGTGACAGGTGAAGGGCAGGAAATCGCATCAAGTTCGGATACGACCGCACAAGTTCGCATACCGCAGGAGAAATCCCGACGCCCGAAGCGCCCGGACCCCTGCGGCGCCGACGTTCCGGCACCCGGGCGCCGTCCTGCCCGGGGGGCCTTCAGGTCGGCGCCGTTGGTGGATCAGCTTTCGGACAGGTGCTCGCGCAGCACCGTGCGCAGGGTGACGGGTTCGCGGCCGAGCAGGTCGGCCAGGGTGGGGTCGGTGGTGGCGAACTCGCCGGCGCGGCTGGCGGCGAAGATGCCGAGCAGTTGGTCGGCGGTTTCCGCGGGGACGCCTTGGCCTGTCAGCCGCGTGCGGAACCGGTCGTCGGGGGCGATGGCCCGGGTGACGGTGCGGCCGGTGAGCTCGGTGGCGATGGCGGCGATGTCGTCGAAGGTGAGCGTCTGTCGGCCCGTGAGCGGCGGCGTGGGGCCGTCGAAGCGGCCCTCGTCGGCCAGGACGGCGGCGGTCGCGTCCGCGAGGTCGGCGTGCGCGGTCCAGGCGACCGGCCCGTCCGCGGGGAGCGCGAGCCGGCCGGACTCGCCGCGTCGCCGAGGAACTCGCGGCCCAGATCATCCACGCCACGGCGCGCGGCGCCGTGCTCACCTGGCTGTCCCTGCCCCAGGACCGGCGCGACCCGGCCCTGTTGACCACCCTCCGGGAGTGCATGGTCGCCGCCGTCACCAACGACCAGCCGGCCGTGAACGAACCGGGCCCGGCCGGCGCCGCCCGCGCCCTGCGTGCCGCGCTGCCCGAACAGACGAAGCTCAGCAGCGCCGAGCAGCACTTGCTGGGGGAGTGGCTGAACCGCCTCGCCGCCGACGGCTGACCACCGGCGGCTCGTGTCGGCCCGCCCGGGTGAGGCGCCCGCGGAGATTCCGGGGCACGGTCGCCGGCGTGCACGCACCGGTCGCGACGAGGACGGGACGAGCAGCCCGTGGCCCCGAACGCTCGGGACCGGCTCAGCCGCGCAGGTGGTTCAGCAGCGCGTCGCCCGCCGGATAGGGGCGCTCGGCGGGAAGGAGCTGCCGGGCGGCCTCCAGGGCCCCGTCCCTCACCTGGGCCTGGATCGTGTGCGCGAGTGCGGTGACGTCGTCGATCGAGACGATCCACTGCTCCGCGTAGCGCTCGGCGGCCTCGCCGGCGAGGCCGAGTTGGAGGGAGCGGTGGGGGAGCGGCTGTAGGTGCAGATCGCGTTCGGGATCCCACTGCACCCGGGCCGGGGCCCGCTTCAGCCGGCGCTTCCAGGTGGCGCGGTCGGGGTGCAGCCCGTGTTCGTAGTGGGCCAGGCAGGCGTTTGCCAGGGCCCATTCGAAGCCCTCACGGGTGATCTCGATGGCGAGGACGGTTTCCTGGCCCTCCTTGCCCGCCCAGCCGCAGCGGTACATCATCCACAGGAACGACGGTTTGATCCACGTCATTCGGTCCCTCTTCCAGGCAGCCGGGAAGTGGCCGTCCTGCGCGGCGGGCAGGCCGATCTCCGGAGCGTACGCCTGGTAGACGGTCACGGTGGTGGCCGTGTGGAGGGCGCGGATCCGATGCTTGGGTTCTGACACGGTGACCAGGGTCGGGGTTCGGCGCGCATCATGCCATCGAATTACCGGGCCGGAGGGTGCCGAACGGCCCGGGCCGTTCGGCACCCAATGGCGGGCACCGTCTTGTCGTGCTTGTCGTGCTTGTCGTGCTTTTCATGCTTGTCATGCGGCGGCGTGCGGCGAGCGGCGCGGCGGTACAGGCGCCGGATCACCCGACACAGGCGCCGGGGGGCGGGGGCGGGCGCCGGACAGATCCTGGACTATCTGGCGGCGCTTGCCCGACCCCGGCGGTGCCCGACGGCCGGGATCAGTTCTTCCACACGCCCCAGTAGACGTCGGCGTTGTCGCCGGAGCCGCTCTCACGGGTGGTGCGGAAGACGCTGCTGGTGCCGTTCTCGTCGTAGCTGTTGGAACCGGTGTAGGGGTTGGCCCAGTGCAGCGCGACGGTGTTGTTGTTGCGCCAGCCTTCCTCGCAGCCGTACGTGGTGAACGTCGCCCAGCCCTCGGTGCCGGTCAGGAACCCGTTGCTCTCCGACTGGAAGGTGGTGTCGCCGGTGTTCCCCAGGATCTGCGGCGGCTCCTGGCCCTGCGTCCAGATGCCGTGGGCCAGAGCGTAGCCGGTCCGGTAGAGCGAGCAGCCGGTCCCGTTGTGCAGGTGGACCGTGGTGCTCCGGGCGGCCTGGGTGGTGGCCTGGGCGGTGGCCGGGGCGGCCTGGGCGGTGCCGGTGGCGATGGTGCCGAGCCCGATGGCGCTGACCGCTGCCAGCGCCGCGAAGCGTGCGGAGGTACGCATGGTTCCCTCGATTCCGTGTGCCTTCGGTGGGTGGCGCGGGCGGTGTCCCGCGCCGTGGTGAACGATGCGCCGCACCGACAGACAAACGATGGACGAGGCTGCCCGCGCCGTTCACCGCACCGTTCGCCACGCCTGGCCATCGTCTGTCTGCTGGCGTGGTGTACGAGCACCCGGGCGGCCGCCCGTCCCGGCGAAGACCTCGGAGACGTCCTCCCTCACAGCGGAGTGAGGATGTCCTGGTCCGCCCCGTCGAGGACGAAGCCGTTGTCCAGCCGGACCCGGACCGTCACCCGGCTCCCCCGTTCCCGGTGCGCGGTCCACTGCGGCTCCAGCGCGGCGATCTCCGCCTCCAGGCGCTCGCGGCTCGCCGCCGGCATGGTGTGCCCGTAGTCCTCGAACAGCGCCTTGAGCCGCTGGTACTCGCGAACCTCATGGCTCTCCGGGAGTTCCCCGTCCACCCGCTCGACGGTGCCCTCCATCCCGGATCCCAGCGAGAGGAACCCGACGACGGCCCCGGGCTCCCCGGCGACCGCCTCACCGATCCCGAGATCCTCGGCCAACCTGACGCGCCGGCCTTCCTTCAGGGTCATCCGTCCGCTGCCTCTCCATCGATCGGGGCCGCCGGCGCCGCCGGCCTGCGGCCAACGGCCATTATCCGGGGTCGCTGCACGGTGTACGGCCCGCGCGACGTCGACGGCGGTGACGTCCCAGCCGAGGCCGGCGAGCCAGAGCGCGTCGCCGCCGTGTCCGCAGCCCAGGTCCAGCGCCCTGCCGGGGGCGGGCGCGAGGGCGGTGACGAGTTCTTCCAGGACGGCGTTGGGCCTGGTGCCCCACCGCGCGTCGAGGCGGGAGTCGTGGCTCTCCCGGAAGGTCGCGGAGTCGCTGTCGGTGGTGGCGTCTCTGCTGGCGCTGGATGTCGTCCTGTTCGCGGCCGTCCTTCAGGCCGCGCTCGGGCATGGACTCCGCCCGGCCCTCGGCGGGCGTCAATGCGGCGCCCGTACTGCTGTCCCTCGGCTGGTCGTCGCGTTCACGGTGACGCTGGTCACCGGCGGTCTGTGCCTCTGGCGGCGGCGCCCGGCATCCGCAACCCTCCAGCTCGCCCTGGCCGTCCTGTTCGCCCTGGCCGTCCTGTTCGGCCGTCAGTACCCACTGAGGGATATTCGGTGTTCTGTCTGTCCGAGAGGACACAAGATGGTGCGCATGACTCTGGCCACCCCCGTTCTGCAGACGGCTCGCCTGCGACTGCGGCCCTTCACCGACGCCGACGCGGACTCCCTCTTCGCGCTGCACAGCAGCACCCATGTGATGCGCTACTGGGACTCCCCGCCGTGGACCGAACAGGCCCGCGCCGAGCGCTTCATCGCGATGTGCCGGAAGATGGCGGACGAAGGCACCGGGGCGCGGGTGGCCATCGACCGTGCTTCCGACGGGGCCTTCGTCGGCTGGTGCGGCCTGACCGGATGGAACCCGGACTACCGCAGCGCGTCGTTGGGCTACTGCCTCGACGAGGCGATGTGGGGCCACGGCTTCGCGACGGAGACCGCAACCGCCGTGCTGCAGTGGGCATTCGACGCACTGGACCTGAATCGGGTTCAGGCCGAGACCGATACGCGCAACGTGGCATCCGCCCGGGTCCTGGAGAAGGTCGGATTCGTGCGTGAAGGGACGTTGCGGGAAGACTGCGTCGTGAACGGCGAGGTGTCCGACTCGTGGGTGTTCGGGTTGATCCGGCGAGAGTGGCGGCCGTCGGCTGTGCCGATTCCGGTCCACGAAGTGTGACGTTAGTCCGTTTCCGGTGGCGGCCGCGTCCGGGTTGGTCGAGGAGTCCCTGCCCCTGGTGCGGCCGGCGTCTGCCGGAGTCGCAGCGGGACCGGTGGTTCGACGAGTTGGAACGCCGGGGATCGATTCGTGGGAGGACGGAGGACGAGGTCCCTGCCGAGTTTCTGGACGGCAGTTGGATCGCCGCACTGTCTCAAGCGGGATGAACCGACCCTCTCCCACCCCGCTTGAGTCTCGGCCGGGCGATGTCCGGCCGGTCAACAAGGCATCGGCCGCTCGCCGTTCGCGCCGTCGGCATCCGCGGCGCCGTCCGGTGCCAGGGAGCGGACGCGGGGTATCGGTGAGGGCAGCAGCCAGAGCAGTGACAGGGCTCCGCCGATGGCGGCGACGAGGAGCGTCGCCCTCAGGCCGACGGAGGACGCGAGCAGCCCTCCGACGATGGCGCCGACGGGGCGTGTGCCGTAGTTGATCGTGCTGTACGCGCCGGCCACGCGGCTGCGCATGCCGTCGGGGATCACCGTGGCCTGGAGGGAGTTGAGGTTGATGTCGAACAGCATGACGCCGAAGCCGGACAGGAATTCGACTGCGGCCAAGGCGCCGGCACGGAGCCAGAGCGGGCCGCCTGCGACGGCGGCTATGGCGATCGGCGCCGGGAACAGCACCGCGCCGACGACGATGCTGCGCCCCACACCGAACCGTCGCGAGATCTTCGGGGCGGACACCGCGCCGAGGAGGGAACCGGTCGCGCCGATCCCGAACGCGATGCCGATCGCTCCCGCCGACAGCCCGAGGCCCCGGCTGGCGAACAGGACGATCAGCCCACTGCCCGCGACGAAGGTGAAGAAGTTGACGGTCGCCGCGCAGCCGAGAGCCGCCCGCAGTACCGGGTGGTGGACCACGAACGACAACCCCTCTCGGGCACGCGGCAACAGCGGGGGTGCCGCTGCAGCGCCGGAGACGGCAGGCGGTTCGTCCACCGAGGCGCGACCGACCAGGAGCGCCGACACCAGGAAGGTCAGGGCATCCACGACGACGGCGACGGGTGCGGTCAGCGCCTGGACCAGAACGCCGCCGATGGCCGGGCCGGCGACGTACGACGCCGACCGGCTGGCGCTGAGCTTGCTGTTCGCGTCGACGTAGGACGCTTGTGGCACGAGGCGCACGAAGAACGGCGGATAGGCGGTGTTGAACAGCACCCCTGCTGCGCCCGTCAGCAGCGCCACCGCATACAACTGTCCCAGCGTCACCGACCCTGACAGGTAGGCCGCCGGGACACTGAGTAGTACTGCGGCGCGCATCAGGTCGGCAAAGATCATCAGACGGCGCTTGTGGGCGCGGTGGTCGACCCATGCCCCCAGGAAGATTGCGAGCAGGTTCGGCGTCCAGGCCAGTGCGGTCAGCCACGCCACCTGGTTGGCCGAGGCGTCCAGGGTGCTGACGGCGATCAGGGGCAGGGCCAGTTCGGTGATCCTGTCGCCGAACTGTGAGGCCGACTGACCGGCCCAGAAGCGGCGGAACCGCCGATCCCGCCACAGCGATATCGCGGCGCCCTGGTCAGGGTCGCTCACGACGTCTGCCCGGTCTGCTCCGCGGCGCCTTCCGGCAGGACGTAGCGCATCAGCCGGACGCCGCGGGCCTGCGTGGGCCGCTCGGCCGGGTCGCGAGTCACGTACGGCGCGAGAAGGCGCTCGATCCCGTCCTCGATGGCGGCGAGTTCCTCAGCCGAGACGACGACGCGGGTGCTGGCCAGCCCGGCCAACCTGCCCCATTCTGAATCGAGTCCGGGTTCGACCTCGGCGGCCCACTGGCTCGGGAGGTCTGCGTGGCGCAGGAACATCTGCTGCGACAGCACCCGCGCGGCTGACCGGCCTTCTTCATCGGCCGGGTCCTGCGGCGCCTCGAATCGGAAGCCGCGTGCCACGGCCTCCCACCGCCGCTGGCGTCGGTCCGGGCCGGGCTCACTGTCGCGGACCAGCCCGAAGCTCGCCAAGTGGCGCAGGTGCCAACTGGTCACCGACGGCGTCGCTCCCACGTCAGGCGCGAGTTGTGTCGCGGTCGAGGGCCCGTGTCGGTGGAGGTGGTCGAGGATCGCCAGCCGCACCGGGTGCGCCAAGGCCCGCATGGCTTGGGGGTCGGTGATCTCGATATCGCCCAGGCGATTATTGGAGGCCATGGCGTGAGAGTTTCCTCTCATAATTCGTGAGAGTCAACTCTCACGTCGACGGTTTCGTCTGTGGTCCTGCCGTCAGCGCCCATCTCCGGTCCTGGCCACGACGGGGTTCCGTGCCCGCGTCCAGCCCTTCTGTCCCCCGACCGCGTCGAGGCGGTGACACGCGGGGGCATTGCTGCCACCCTGGGCGTATGAGTACGGGCCAGGCCCAGCCGCTGTGCACGGACGTTGCTCCACGGCCCCGGGAGGGCGAGGCCGCCTCCGCCTCCCTGGCCCAACTGCCCACGCCCGTAACCTCCGTGGTCCGGTCCCGCCGATCGTTGTTTCTCCGGGAGGTACGGTGACCGGCCGGGTGATCTACGCGTCGTTCGAGTTCCAGTTCCCGCTGGGCGGCATTCGGGTGCTGAACCAGCAGGTCGCGCTGCTGCGGGCGGTCGGCGTCGAGGCGTTCCGCTGGACGCCCACGCCGGGATTCCGTTACACGTGGTTCGACGACGACGTGCCGACGCTGTCCGGCATGACCTTGGACCTCGGGCCCGAGGACGTGCTCGTGCTGCACGAGGTCAGCGTCGTCCCGGGCCACGACCCGGCGCCCGGCGGCCACAAGGTGATCTACTCGCAGGGGCACTACGTCAACTTCCTGACCTGCCCCGACCCCGGCCCGTATCCGGGCTGGTCGGACCGGCCGGCTCTGTGGACGATCTCGAAGGCGGGCGTCGACATGTTCCGCCGCGCCCTGCCCGAGTTCGAACCGCACCTGGTGCCGAACGTCATCGACACCGAAGTGTTCCGACCGGCGTCGACCGGGCGGGTTCGGCGCATCGCGTGGATGTCCCGCAAGCGCCCGATCGAGACCACGCTGCTGCGCCGTCTGCTGCACGCCGACCCGCGGTCCGAGGGTGTGGACCTGTACGACATCCACGCGGTCCCCCACGAGGAGGTCGCTCGCGTCCTGTCCGACACGTCGGTGTTCATCGCGTTGGGAGCGCCCGAGGGCGAGGGCTTCGGATTGCCGCCGGCCGAGGCGATGGCCAGCGGCTGTCTGGTGACGGGTTACGCCGCCGGCGGCGGAGCGGAGCTGTTCGACTCGCCGTCCGCGTGGCGGATCCCGGAGCTCGAAACGGATCGGTTGGCGGACAAGGCCCTTGAGCTGCTCGACCTGCCCGGCCAGGATGAGGTGCGGCGGGCGGGCCGTCAGTGGGTCGCCGACCGGTATACCGCCGAGGCCGCCGTCGAGGCGCTGATCGAGGGCATCCGCAAAGCGCGTGCCCTCCCCGGTGGCGCGGCCACGGCCACCCATCCGGCCGCCTGGATGGAGGAGTTGTTGAGGCGCTTCCCGGTGCCGCCGGAGACACATGCCCGGGTGGAACCACCGGCCGCTTCGTAGTGCTTCAGCCGGACTGCTCCATTCCCGCCGGCCACCGCATCGAAAGGCCCGAAAGATCTGAAAAGCCCGAAAGACCCGAAAGACCCGAAAACGGGGAGCGACGGCCCGCACCAGCGTGGTGCAGGCCGTCGCCACCTCGCACGAACCCGTCCCCGGCGGGTGGGAGCAGCAGGTCGGGCCGGACGTCGGCCTGCTCACCCACGGCCCGCCGCGACAGGCTTCAGCGGGAGTGTTGCGGCACGGGCGAGAGGTGCAGGTGCTGCGGGGCGGAGTGCAGGTGTGTCGAGAGGTCCGGCAGGGGGGCGGTGTCGCCGGTGGTGAACCACACCAGGACGTCCTCGCCGACCCGTACGGGCAGGGCGGGGAAGTCGTTCTCCGCGTGTTCGGTGCGGTGAACCGCCAACGGTGGGGTCCGGTCGGCCAGTTCCGGGCGCAGATGCCGCTCGAAGTGGTCGCTGAAGGCGGCGGGGTCCAGGGGGTGGCAGATGGTCGCGACGACCCGCCCGGCGTCGGCCGGGGCGGTGAAGCCCGGGCCGCGCAGCAGCAGGACGTCGTCCGAGTCCACCATCGTCGCGTTGGCGGCGTCCCGGTGCTCCTGCCAGACCGGCCCGTAGTAGAAGGCGTGCAGTGCTCGTGCCCGCGACGCCATGTCAGGGAAGCTGCGCAGCCAGACGAAGCGGTCCGGGTCGTCCAGGTCCCGGAACCGGCCGTCGACGGTGATGCCCACCGCCTGCTGTCCGGTCACGAACTCCCGCTCGAAGAGGGCGATCAGTGTGTCGCGGGTGCCTGGGTGCAGGGTGTACTGGCGCAGTTCGACGATGTTCACGAGGCGCCCTGCGACTGGACACGGCTGAGCTCCGCGACCCGGTCGAGCGCCCGGCTGCGTCCGCCGTTCACGGGGAACTCCTGCCCCCGGCCGTCACCGTCGGCCGGCATCCCGGTGAGTCTGCGGACGGCCATGCCCCGGGAACGGTGGAGGAAGTCGGAATCGATCATGGCCGCAGGCTAGAACCGGTCCACTGACACCTCCTGTCAGTGGATACTGGCAGCCGTGCGCGCCAGCCGACTGATCTCACTGCTCCTGCTCCTCCAGAACCGGGGAAGGATGACGGCGCGGCAGCTCGCCGACGAGCTGGAGGTGTCGGTCCGCACGGTCTACCGAGACCTTGAAGCGCTCGGCGCCGCCGGGATCCCGCTGTTCGGCGAGGCCGGTCACGGCGGCGGCTACCAGCTGCTCGACGGGTACCGCACCCGGCTGACGGGCCTGACCGCCGACGAGTCGCAGGCCCTGTTCCTGGCCGGGCTGCCAGGCCAGGCGGCCGAGTTGGGCCTGGGCGAGGTACTGGCGGCCGCCCAGCTCAAGCTGCGGGCCGCCCTGCCGGCGGAGCTCCGCGAGCGGGCCGGGCGGATCCAGGAGCGCTTCCACCTCGATGCGCCCGGCTGGTACGGGGACGTGGACGAGACGCCGCACCTGGCGGCCGTCGCGGCCGCGCTCTGGGACCGGCGCAGGGTGTGGGTCCGCTACCGGCGGTGGAAGGCGCCCACCGAGGTGGAACGGCGACTGGAGCCGTACGGACTGGTCCTCAAGGCCGGCCGCTGGTATCTGGTCGCCGCCGCGGACGGTGCCACCCCGCGTACGTACCGGGTCGACCAGATCCTCGAACTGCGGGAGCTGGGAGAGGAGTTCGAGATGCCCGCGGGCTTCGACCTGGTCGCACACTGGCGGGACGGGCTCGCTGACTTCCATGCCCGACTGCACACCGCGGAGGCGACGGTGCGACTGTCGTCGCGCGGTGTCGCCCGGGGCCGAGAGCAGTTCGGCCGCGCGTTCGACCGCGCGGTCGCGGATTCGGGGGTGGCCGAGGCGGACGGCTGGACCAGGGCGTCCGTGCCCATCGAGTCCCTCGGCCACGCCCACGACGGGTTCCTGGGACTGGGCACCGACGTGGAGGTCCTCGAACCACCGGAACTGCGTGCCCGGCTGGCCGCGACCGCCCGCGCACTCGCCGACCGGTACGGGGCCTGACGTGGGTGAAGTCCCGTCCCTGCATTCCGACCTGACGGGACCGCACGGTGCGATGTAGTGCATCGAGAAAATCCGCTTGACCGTCCCGACGGGTCCATTCGATAGTGGCTTGAACAGTCTGCGCACGTGCTCGGATTCCTCACGGGAAGCCTTGGTGGCGTGGATGTCGTCATCGACAGGGAAGCGGTGATGCAGTCGCCGGAACCGTCCGCTCGTCCGAGTCGCCTGCCGTCGCTGACCGGTATGCGCTTCATCGCGGCGTTCGCCGTGCTGGTATCCCACCTGGCCGGTCAGATCGTCGGATCGATACACCCCGGGCTGCCGTACGTGATCACGACCCTCGGACCGGTCGGGGTGGCGTTCTTCTTCGTGCTCAGCGGCTTCATCCTCACCTGGGTCGCCGACCCGAACGACACCGCCCTCCTGTTCTGGCGCCGACGCCTGGTGAAGATCCTTCCGAATCACCTGACGACCTTCACGGCCACCGTGGCGTTGATGGCCGCCGCGGGCGTGCCGATCATGCTGATCAACACGATTCCGCCGCTGCTGCTGATCGAGCCCTGGATTCCCGACTTCGACGCCCTCGGCGGGCTGACCGGGATCAACGTGCCGAGTTGGACCCTCGGCTGCGAGTTGGTCTTCTATCTCGCGTTCCCCTGGCTCATCCGCCTCATCGGGCGCATCCGGCCGGCGCGGCTGTGGCCGTGGGCGGCGGGCGTCGCCATCGCGATCATCGCCGTCCCGTTCGCCGCCCAGGTGCTGCCGACGCGGCCGGCCACCTCATGGGACCCTGCGATCGCCGAGTTGCAGTCCTGGTTCGCCTACAGCCTGCCCTTCACCAGGATGCTCGAATTCGTCCTCGGCATCCTGATGGCGCGCATCGTGATCTCGGGGAGGTGGATCCGCCTGGGCATGACGCCGGCGTTCCTCCTGACGACCGCCTGCGTGGTGCTCCAGTCCAACCTGCCCGGCGTGTTCCGGCTCTGCGCCGGACCGACCGCGTCCGCACTCGCCCTGCTGATCGCGGCGGGTGCCGCCGCCGACGTGCGCACCGCACGCACGCCCTTCAGCGGCAGGACCATGGTGTGGCTCGGCGAGATCTCGTTCGCCCTCTACCTCGTGCACTACCTCGTCATCCAGTACGGCCCGATCGACGGCGTGCACGCCACGGGCGAAGCGGCGACCGCCACCCCGTCGACGAGGCTGGTGCACATCCTGCTCACCGTCGCGATCAGCCTCGCCCTGGCAGCGGCCCTCTACACGCTGGTCGAGCGCCCGGCGGTCCGACGCTTCAGCCGGCCGCGCGGCCGCCGCGCCGGACCCACCCCGGTCCGCGAGGACGGCCTGCCCCCTACGGGCTGGCCCCGTACGCGTCGGCGCGACGCGCGCGCCCTCCGTCATCCTGGAGCCGTCACCCATGACGAAACCCGGCCCTGACCCGGCCTCCGAACCGCTCGAAGCCCCCGAAGCCCCCGAAGCCCCTGAATTCCCGGTCACCCGGCCGGATTCCCGCCCCTTCGACCCCGACGAGACCTACGCTCGGCTGCGCGCCCACGCGCCCGTGTCACCGGTGCGCTGCCCGGCCGGGATGGACGCATGGCTGGTCAGCCGCCACGAGGACATCCGGAGCGTGCTCACGGATCCCCGGCTGAGCTCCCGCGGCGCGGGATCGATGCACATGCTGCCCTCCTACGACCGGCGCGACCCGGCCCCTGGCTCGATGATCCAGCTGGACGGCGAAGAGCACGCACGGCTGCGACGGCTGCTGATCGGCGAGTTCACCATGCGGCGGATGGAGGCGCTGCGTCCGTCCGTCCAGCGGATCACCGACCGGCACGTCGATGCGATGCTCGCCGGGTCGAGCGCCGACCTGGTACGGGACTTCGCGCTGCCGATCCCGTCGCTGGTGATCTGCGAGCTGCTCGGCGTGCCCTACGGCGACCACGAGTCCTTCCAGCGCGACAGCGAGGTGCTGATCGGCTTCGAGGCCGACGCGGACACCCGCGACGCGGCCACCCGACGACTGGTGGACTACCTGGGCGAGCTGATCGTTCGGCGCCGGGCCGAGCCGCAGGACGACCTGCTGAGCAGGCTGATCATCCGCGGCGAGGCGACCGAACGACCGCCGACCGCAACGGAGTTGGCCACGCTCGGGGTACTGCTGCTGGTCGCCGGGCACGAGTCGACCGCCAACATGATCGCGCTCAGCGCCCTGGTGCTGATGGCGGACGGGGAGCTGGCGGCCGCGCTACGGGCCGCCCCGGACACCATCGGCACCGCCGTGGAGGAACTGCTGCGCTACCTGTCCGTGATCCAGTTCGGGCTGCTGCGGTACGCCACCGAGGACGTCACCGTCGGCGGTGTCGAGGCGGAGGCGGGGAGCTGGCTGGTCGCCGCGATTCCGTCCGGCAACCGGGACGAGGACGTGTTCCCGGCCCCGGACACCGTCGACCTGCGCCGACCGCCCCGCGCGCACCTGGCGTTCGGGTTCGGTCCGCACCAGTGCATCGGCCAGCAGCTGGCCCGGATCGAGCTGCAGGTCGCGCTGACCACCCTGCTGCGCCGCGTGCCGGGGCTACGGCTGGCCGAGCCGTTGGCGCAGTCCGCGTTCAAGCACAACGACATCGTCTTCGGCCTGCGGAGCATGCCGGTCCTCTGGTGACGTCCGCGGCTCCGAGGGCCTGGCAGCGCGCCCGCCGGCGGCCACGACAGCGGCGGGCCAGCCGTTCTCCCGCCTTCCCCACTGGCCGGATCCAGCCCCTCCGCCCTCCGTGCGCGCGGACCGGCACCCACGTGCGCGGCAGCCCCGGGAGCGGCACCGGCCCCCCAGGTGGAGGACCGTCAGGTTCCGGCCGAAGCCTCCGGCACCGCTTGTCCATCGGGGAGTCGGCAGAGAAGAGTTGTACTCGACCGGCCGGTGATCGCGTCCCATTCCTTGTGAACGAGAGGACATCGTCATGACCGACGTGTACGAGCCCCCGACGCTGGACGTGTACGAGCCCCCGATGCTGATCGAACTCGGCGACTTCGCGGACCTCACCCGGGGCTTCGACATCGGCAACCAGTCCGATGTCCACGGCTACTACCTCGCCCCCTGAGGAACCGGTCGATGAGCGGTCACCCGCGGACCTGGTTCGTGGTCCTTCCGGACACCGAAGCCGGGGCCGCGACGGCCGCGGTGCGGGGCACGGCCGAGTGCCGTGCCCTGCACCACCCCAGCGGGCGTCCCTGGATCCTCGGCCACTGGCCGGGCGACGAGCCGGTCACCGTCCAGGCCGGACCGGTCGCGCTGGCCGTGTTCGGCACCTCCGACGCCGACCCGCACCGCCTGCGCCGCCACGCCGAACGCGTTCGCGACCCGCGGGACGTGCTCGCCCTCGGGGGCGACCTCGCGGGCAGCTTCCACCTCCTTGCCACCGTGTACGGCACCGTGGCCGCGCGCGGCTCGCTGTCCGGACTGCGCCGTCTCCACCTGGCCGAGGTCGACGGCGTCCCCGTGCTGTCCGACCGGGCTGACGTCCTGGCCGCCGCGGCCGGCCTCAGCCCGTCCCGCGACCGGCTCGCCCTCAGGCTCGCCGACCCGCTGCCGCACCCCGTCGACGCGCTGCCCCTGTGGCCGGGAGTCACCGCCGTGCCGCCGAACCACGCGGCCGTGCTCGCCCCCGGGCGCCCCGCCCGCACCCTCGCCCACTGGCACCCGCCCGCCCCGCGGCGAACCCCGCCCGACGCCGCGACGGTGCTCGGCCAGGCCCTGCACCGGGCCGTCGACACCCGGACCAGGGACGGCGGGCTGATCGCCGCCGACCTCTCCGGCGGGCTGGACTCCACACCCCTGTGCTTCCTGGCCGCCACCGGCCCGGCCGAACTGCTCACCGTCACCATCGGCTCCGTCGACCCCCACCACGAGGACGCCGCCTGGGCGCAGCGAGCCGCGCGCCACCTGCCCGGCCGGCGACTCGTGCTGCCGGCCGAGGACATCCCCGCGATGTTCGCGGACATCGACACACCCGGACCGCAGGGCGACGAACCGTTCGCCTGGACCCGGACCAGGGCCCGCGACGAAGCCGTCGCCCGGCTGCTCGCGACGCACGGCGCCCGGCTGCGGATCAGCGGCGAGGGCGGCGACGAGGTGCTGCAGGCCCTGCCGGCCTACCTGCGCACCGTCCTGCCACGGCACCCGGCCACCGCCGCCCGCCACCTGCGCGGACACCGGGCCCGTCTGCGCTGGACGCTGTCCGACGCCCTGAGCGCCCTCACCGACCCCCGGCCGTACCCGGCCTGGCTCGCCCGCGCCGCCGACCGCCTCACCCACCCCGACCCGCCGCGCACCACCCAACTGCTCGGCTGGGGGCTGGCACCCCGGCTGCCGCCCTGGGCCACCGCCAAACCGCCGAACTGGTGCGCGACCAGCTGCGGGCCGCCCAGGGCTCCGAACCGCTGGCGCCGGAGCACTCCCAGCACCAGGCGCTGCGCATGGTCCGGCACAGCGCGGCGGCCATGCGGCAGCTGATCGACGCCACCGCCCGCGCGGGAACGCCGTACAGCGTGCCCTTCCTGGACGACCAGGTCCTGGACGCCTGCCTGGCGGCCGACCCCGCCACCCGCGGAACGCCCTTCGCGTACAAGCCGCTGCTCACCGCGGCCGTCGCGCCCGACGTGCCGGCCGACCTCCTCCGGCGTACCGGCAAGGGCGACTTCAGCCCGGACACCCACCAGGGGCTCGCCCGCCACCGCGCCGAACTCGCCGCGCTCATCGACGACAGCGCTCTGGCCCGCGCCGGACTCGTCGACCCCGACGCCCTCCGGCAGGCCTGCCTCGGGCTGTACCCGCCCGGCACCTCCTACGCGGCCCTGGACGCGACGCTCGCCTGCGAGCACTGGCTGCGCGCCCACGGGACGAGCCCCCACCCCGCTTCCCCGACCACCGCCCAAGGAGCCTGAATGGCCACTCGGTTGCGCCCCGACGTGACGCTCACCGCGACCGACGACGGCGCCGTCGTCCTGGACGAACGCTCCGGCCGCTACTTCCAGTTGAACCGCACCGGGCTGCTCATCCTGCGGTCCCTGCTGGAGGGTCGGACCGCCGACGAGATCGCCGCCGACCTCGGTGGCCGGTTCCCGGTGACGGCGGCCCGGGCACGTTCCGACGTCGACCGGCTGCACGAGAGCCTGCGCACCGCCGGGCTGGTCACCGGATGAGCCTGCACGCGCACGCCGACCACGTGGGCCGGCCGCGCTGGCACCTGCGGCCGGTCGTGCTCGCGGCGATCGGCGCGGCGCGGCTGGTCGAACGGCTCCCGCCGGCCCGGATCCGTCGGCTGTTGAGCGCACTGCGGCGCGGTGCCCGCCCCGCCGCTCGGGCCGAGGCGCTGGCCGCCCGGCAGGCCGTGGTGGCCCTCAGCATGCGCTGCGCCGGCCAGGGGTGTCTCCAACGCTCGATCGCCGCAGCGCTGTTGTGCCGCGCGCGCGGTACCTGGCCGACCTGGCGCACGGGCGTTCGAACCGCCCCGTTCCGCGCCCACGCGTGGATCGAGGCCGACGGCGAACCCGTCGACGAGCCCGCCGAACTCGCCCACTTCCACCCGCTGATCACCGTCGCACCGGAACACCGTCGCACCGGAACACCGACCGGGCCCGTGAGCGACGGGCACCCCCATGGTGGTGGTGCCGGGGTTACTTGCCGGCGGCTGCCATGGAGGTGACGGCCTCGGCGATGGTGGCGCGGTAGTTGCCCATGTGGGGGTTGAGGACGCGGGTGTCGGGGGTGAGCGGGAAGTTGTGGGTGGCGGCGAGGGGCATGTTGGTGTCGTCCTGGTCGGCGAGGACGTTGATCTCGTTGATGTCGGGGGTGGTGCCGGTGGTGGCGCTGGTGGGGTTGAGGTCGATGACGACGTAGGCGTTCTGGCCTGCGGGGACGGGGAAGCGCAGGGTGCCGCTGGCGAGTACGGGCCGGATGTTGTTGCTCTGGTCGCGGGCGGTGGAGTTGCCGAGGTTGACGCCGGGGGAGGAGCTGAGGCTGCAGGCCTTGGCGCCGGTGTTCTGGACGTCGATGACGCGTTGGCCGGGTGCTCCGGGGCGGGTGGTGACGTGGATGGAGAGGTTGCCGATGTCGCAGGGGGTGGCGTCGGTGGGGGCGTTGCCGGCGCTGGGCCGGGTGCTGGTGGAGGCGGACGACGTGTGGGGTGCGCTCGTGGGGGCGTGTGACGCGCCCGCGGTGGCGGGTGCGGTCGGTGACCCCGCCGCGGGGGCCGCGCCCGTGGGGGCGGGCGTGACGGCCGCGGTGGTGGAGGAGGTCTTCGGGCCGGCGGCCTGGTCGGCGTTGTCGGGCCCGCAGGCGGTCAGGACGAGTCCGGCGCCGACGGCGAGGACGGTGGTGACGAGCAGCGGGCGACGGCGGCGGACGGACATGGTGGCTCCTCGATGGCGGTGCGTGCTGGCCTGCCGGACACCCACCATGACGGTCGGTCAGCGACTTTTGGTGGCACGCACGGCGTCACAATCACCAGGACATCGCGAGGACCGGACTGTGACAATCCATCGGGGAGCTGCGGGTTGACACGGCGCACCTCGGGCCGGTCAGAGCCAGCCGTGCTGGGCGGCCTTGATGCCGGCCTGGCGGCCCACACCACCTTCTCGTACTACTCCTTCGGGTCTACCCCGGTGAAGCACGTCACCGGCGCCTCCATCAACGGCACCCTCGACTCGCACCCCAACAGCGAGTACAAGGCCCTGCGCTACAAGAACATCGTCGACGACGTCCAGACCCGGGCCACGAAGGCCGGCGTGTACCACCCGTCCCCGCAGACCTTCTACGAAGGCGACAACTCGGGTTCCACGCTGGGCTCGGCGAAGTTCGGCAATCCGGGCTGGACCCCGCTGGTCGGCGACTGCCCGAGAACCTACGGAGCGTCACCGCTCCACAGGAGCTCCAGGAGCTGGACCAGAACCGATTCTTTTGTGAACAAATCCACCCAACGCCCGTCGCGTGGCGGTGGCGAGGACCGTGACGGGGTCCGGGGCGGCGTGGGCGGTGCGCCAGGCGATCACGTGGTCGGGGCGGACCAGCAGGGCGCCGTGGTCGCCGGTGCCGCAGGTGTCGGCGGGCCGTTCCGTTGCCGGGGTGTTCCGGCGGGGCAGGAGTGCCGTGTCGAGGAAGGCGTTGTGCGGATCCAGCTCGCGTGCGGCCCGGATCCAGGGGTGTCCTTCGGGTCCGGCGAGAACCAGGTAGCGGCCGTCGCGGACCAGGTCGAGCGTGGAGCGGGGCCGGTCCGCGCCGGGGAGGGGCAGGTGCGGCAGCCGGGTGCCGGGCTCGCCGTGCCAGCGTTCCGGCTCGTCGGCCGCCGGGAGGGCGG
Organism: Kitasatospora sp. NPDC094016; assembly: GCF_040304045.1. Lineage (NCBI taxonomy): Bacteria > Bacillati > Actinomycetota > Actinomycetes > Kitasatosporales > Streptomycetaceae > Kitasatospora > Kitasatospora sp. NPDC094016. The sequence goes on along the minus strand of NZ_JBEOUK010000009.1, from coordinate 128,235 downwards.
CGGCCGGGTCGTCGCCGGGCATGGGGTAGCGGTAGCCGATGGCCACGGCCGCCTCGCTGAGCAGCGGGCGGTCCTCGATCGGGGCCCAGGCGCGGTCGCGGGCGCGCAGGAGTGCCTGGTCCACGGTGATCCGGCCCACTGCGCGGCGCTCGGTTTCGTAGTCGTCCAGCAGCCGCGCGTCGGCGTGGCCGCGCAGGACCGAGACGAGTTTGGTGGTGAGGTTCCAGGCGTCCTGGATGCCGGCGTTGGCGCCGAATCCGCCAGTCGGCGGGGTGACGTGGGCCGCGTCGCCGAGCAGGAAGACGCGGCCGGCGCGGTAGGAGTCGGCCAGCCAGCCGCCCATCTGCCAGGGCCGGTGTCCGGTGAGCGTGACGTGCGACGGCGCCAGGCCGAGCGCGCGCGAGACGATGGCGCGGCAGCGCTGGACGTCGAACGCGGCTGGATCCGTGGTGTCGGGGTCGTAGGTCACCGACACCGTCCCGCGGTCCTGTGCCGTGTTCCAGCTCAGGAACGCGTGCTCGGGCGGGCCGGTGAAGGCCAGGGCGAGCCGGCGGCCGTCGAGCACCTGGCGCAGGTCGGCTTCGAAGCCGATCTCCATGACGTGCGCGACCACCTCGGTGCCGCTGCGGCCGATGCCCAGATGCTCGCGGACGCCGCTGCCGTTCCCGTCCGCGGCCAGCAGGTAGTCGGCGGCGATGGTGTAGGTGGCGCCGTCGGCGCCGCGGATCCGGGCCAGGGTGTGGTCGTCGTGGTGGCGCAGTTCGAGAAGGCGGTGGCCGAGGCGCAGGTCGGCGCCGGCCGCAAGGGCGTGAGCGCGGACGACCTCCTCCAGGTCGGCCTGTTTGACGAAGGCGCTGGGGCAGGGCGAGAGGCGGCTGAAGTCCGCCGCGGCCGGTAGCCGCCAGCGCCGCAGCTCGGGGCCGTTGAGCGAGGCGACCACCGCGGCGTGGTCGGCCGGTGGGAGTCCGTGCTGGACGGCGTAGACGTCCTGGTCGGCCCCGACCGAGCGGTAGGCCTCCATTGTTCGCGGATAGAACAGCTTGGCGCGCAGCCTGGTCGAGACCGCGGAGTGCTTCTCGACGAGGACGGGGGTGATGCCCCGGGCCGCGAGGAACAGGGCGGCCGACGCCCCGACGATGCTGCCGCCCACGATCAGGACGGGGACGCGTGCGGGCGGTGGCGTCGGGGCGGCAGCGGGCTGGCTGCCGGCCTTGGTGGCGGGAGCGATGGGACCGGGCATGGACATGGACCCCTCCAAAGGAAACAGAACAGCTCTGTTCCATTATTGCCAGCTGCCGACCCTCTAGCGCAACAGGGCTGTATCGTTACCGGCGTGACCACGGAACTCCCCGGCCGCCGCGGCGGCCGGCAGCGCGACCCCGCCACCGACACGGCCATCATCGAGGCGGTCCTCGGCATGGTCGCCTCGGGCGCCACCCTCACCGGCCTGTCGCTGGTGACCATCGCCAAGCAGGCCGGGGTCTCGCGCAACAGCGTCTACCGGCGCTGGAAGACCAAGGACGAGCTCTACCTAGACGTGCTGGAGGCGATCAACGAACCGCGGCCCCTGCCGGCTGGCGCGGACGCCCGCGCCGACACCCGCGCCGACCTCGCGGTCCTTCTCCAGGCCCTGGCCGAGCGCGTCGTCGACGAACGGGCCAGCAGCATGCTGCGCGCTCTCAACGCCGAGGCCGCAACCTTTCCGCGGCTGCACAGCCGTTACTTCGAGGAGATCGTCACTCCCCGCCGCAGCGCCATGAACCAGGTCCTGCGGCGCGGCGTGGAGCGAGGAGAGATCCGCCCCGACATCGACCTCGACCTGGTCTCCGAACTCCTCGTCTCCCCCCTCCTCGCCCGCATGGCATCGGGCAGCACCGACCGACTGGACCCGGAACAGGCGAGCCGGAGGATCATCGACCTCGTCCTCGACGGTGCGGCGCCCGCGCCGAGCTGAGGAGAGGAGCGGACTGGGCCGCGACCTCCGTCGCGCCGGCACCGCCAGCACGCCGGCACCGCCACCGCCACCACGCGTGCACGGGCGCGCCCGTCCGGCACCGCGCCGCTCACCGGCATCGGGTGCCGCCGGGCCCGGGCGAGGCATTGCGCGCCAACTGCCTTGCTGACATCCTCAGTTGGCCGCGCCGGTCCCGGCGGTCGGGCAGACCCTGCACCACGGGCGCGGCTCGTGCGGCTCGTACGGCAACTACGGGAGGCGGCGTGTGGGGTGTGGCGGCGCGGGTGGCGGTGCGTGTGGTGGCGGGGATGCTGGTGGTGGTGCTCCTGACCGGGGCAGTGTGGCTGGCCTGGTGGCTGAGCGCGGAGCGGATGGGCGCGGCCATGGGGCTGGGCCCGCCGGACGGCGTGGTGCTGGTGGATCGCTGTTACGAGGTGTCCGACAGCGAGGGCAACAGCGACGGCACCGACTGCCAGGGACGGTTCACGCCGGCCGGCGCCTCCGCGGACGAGGCCCGCCCGATCGTGGTGAACGGCACGAACGGCAAGCACCGGGCCGGCACCCGGCTTGCGGTGCGGCTGGTGCGGGGAGTGGCCTACGAGCCGTCGTCGGCGCCCGCCGTGAAGTACGGCATCGGCGCGGGCATGGTCCTTGTCATGGGCGCGGTGCCGGCGGGCTGGCTGCTGGTCGGAGTCCGGCGTGGCCAGGCCCCGGAGTTCATGACCCTGCTGGTCGGCCTCCTCATCGGGCTCACGACCGTGGCGGTCCTGGGTATCGCCGTCAGCTTGCTCGCAGGCCTTGTCGAACTGGTCCTCTGAATGGGGCCGGCGGGTGCCCCGTGCCGCCGGAGGCCGGGCCCGCGCCCCGGTGGCCGGTGCCCCGTCGGCTCGTTCTCCTCGGAGGCCATGGCGCGCGGGCGGTGGTCATTCCCCTCGCGTACGGGGCCGGGCCGTCGCCGCGGTGCTCACCTGATGATGTCGCCGTCCGGCACGTCCCGGACGGTGACCTCCTTGGCCTGCCGGCCCAGGATCTTGGCCACGACGTCACCGATCCCCTTCGCGTCGCCCGTCGGCTCGGGGACCGACCCGTCGGTGTACCGCTCGATGGCCTTCCGAAGGTACGAGGGGTTCCAGGCCCCGACGGCCCCGCTGACGTCGACGGCCGCCACCCGTCGGCTACCGACGGCACGCCTGATGGCCGGCAGGACCTCGTCCGAGTAGTACTTCCCCGGGACCTGGAACAGGCTGACATGGCCGCCGACCTTGCCGCCGTCCCGCAGGTAGACGGTGACGACCAGGCAGCTGGTCACCGAGGGGTAGGTGATCGTCCCGTGCGGACCCACCTCGCCGACCTCGCCCTCCGTGATCGAGAGGGTGGTGGCGGGCGCACCGGCCTGCCGAACCACGGCCACCGGGCCGGCCGCAGCGCCGAACCCGGTGAGGTCCTCGGTCCCGACAGCCCCGCCGAACGCGGCCCTGACGGCCCTGACGGCCCTGGCGGAGTCAACGGAGTCGACGGAGTTGACGGAGTCGACCGCCTCGGTGGGGGCCGGGCCGTGCGCCGGCCCGCCGGCACTCGACCAACCGGCCGACCCTCCGTCGCCCCCGCCTGCCGCGCAGGCCGCCAACACCAGTGCCGCGCCGACGGCCAGCCCGATCCTTCCCACGCACCGCTCGGACACCACGAACCTCATGACCCCACACCCCACGAATCCGGTCTGCACACACCCGCGCACGCACGCGGCGACACATGCTCCCGAGTACGAACGATCTCGTCAACCCAACCCCAACCCGAACCCCAACCCGAACCCCAACCCCAACACCCGACGGCCGGCCGCCGGGAGGGGTCCACTGGTGCCGGTCGCCGTGGTCGACCCGTCCGGGGAAGGGGAGCCGGCTCCGATCGTCGCCAGGTCAGGTGTTGGCCGAGTCGGTGATCCACCGCAGGACGTCCTCGGCGACCTCCACCGGGGCGCGGCCGGAGCTGGTGAAGGCCGTGGGGACGAGTTCGCGCAGTTCGTCGGCGTCCCGGAGGGCTTCCTCGACCTGCTCCGCGCTCCAGCCGCGGGCGGCCAAACGCGCGCGGCGGTCGTGGTCCGCGCAGTCCAGCCGTGCCCAGACGACCTCCGGGGCGTCCGGCACATCGGCCGCGGCAGCCTCCCACTCGGCCGGGGTGAGGGGGCAGGACACCAGGACGGGTCCGCCTCCCCGCGCGAGCATGCCTGCGATCCGCACCCACAGGCGGTTGTAGTCGGGCCAGCTGCCGGACGCGTCCGGGGAGGTGATGTCGATACCGAGCAACCGGCCGTCGTCGTCGGGCAGTTCGTCGAAGTCGACCACCGTGACGGACCGTTCCCGCAGTCGGCCCAGAAGTGTCGACTTGCCCGCCCCCGGTGCCCCGGTGATCAACCGCACCACAGACCTGACCATGACGATTCCGGCCCCGCTTCCGTCGATGACCGGCACCCCGGATCCCGAGTGCCCAGCCGACCATAGCGGGACACCTGCCCTTCGTCCCCCAGGATCCGGCCGGGCGCGCCGCCCTTCGGTGCCGCAACACCCGTGTTCTGTCGGCGAGTTCGCGTCGATCCGGCGACGAACCGGTCGGGGGCAAATCGCCGATCGGGCTGCGCCTCCCGGCCGGGCTGACGGAGACTGGTGCGCGGCACGGGGGCGGGGAAGCGGCGTGCCATCGGCTCGGCGGTGCCTCCGTGACGTCAACGAGAGACAGGAGCTGCACATCCCATGAGCAAGCGCACCTCTCGCACAGTCGCGGCGGCCGTCGCCGCCGCCACGGCCGCGGCCCTGGCCGTGGGTTCGGCACCGGCTGCGGTCGCCAACCCCTACCCCGGGGGTATCTCGGTGGGGTCGCCGCCCATCGAGCCCGGCACCTACTCCAGTGAGCTCAAGGCCGCCAACGGCAACGGGGACAGCGTCTCCTTCGTCATCGTGGGGGACCTCACCCGTGGCGAGAACATCAGGACGTACATGCTCCTCTGGAGGGCGGACTGGTCGACCGAATCACTCGCGCTGCTGCCGGGGGATGCCGGCGGCAGTCCGGTCGGGATCAACAACGCCCGTACCGTGGTGGGGACTTCCACCGCACAGGTCGGGGGCCGGCAGCACGCGGTGCGATGGGCTTCCCCGTCCACGCCGACCGAAATGCCTCCGCTGCCCGGCGACACGACGGCGGCCCCTGCCGCGATCGGTGACAACGGCACCGCGGTGGGGTCCTCCTGGGGCGAGGCGGGCGAGGCGGGCGAGGCGGGCGAGGCGGGCGAGGCGGGCACGGCGGGCACGGCGGGCGCGGCGGCCGCGAAACACGCCGTCGCGTGGCCGGCGAGCGGTGCACCCGTCGTCCTGCCGCCGTTGCCGGGTGACACCGAGAGCGAGGCCGTCGCCGTCAACAGCTCGGGTACGGCGGTCGGCTACTCGTACCCGGCCGGCGGTCCCGCCTCCCGTCGGGCGGTGGCGTGGAGCCCCGATGGGACCGTCACCGCGCTCGACGTGCCGGCGGGCTACGTGACCAGCAGCGCGGCCCGCATCACCGACTCCGGTGTCGTGATCGGGGCCGGCCGGCCGGGCGGTGAGCCGAGCGTGGACCACGCCCTCGTCTGGAACGCCGCCGGCGCCGTCTCCGACCTGGGGGCGGGCAGCCAGGCGACGGCCGTGAACAACGCGGGCACGGTGGTGGGCGGCGTGGGAGGACAGGCAGCGCGCTGGGCCGTCGACGGCACGCCTCTGCCGCTCGCGCCGACCACGCTCACGAGCGTCGCCACCGGTATCAACGACCAGGGCGTCATCGTCGGGTACACCAGCGACCCTTGGCCGGCCCGCGCCCAGCTCCGCGCGCGGCGCTGGAACCCCGACGGGTCCGTCATCGCGCTTCCCGAGTGGTCGAAGGACTTCCCGTACGCCATGCCGCTCTTCGTCACCGACAGCGGAATCGTCCTGGGTGAACTCCTCCTTCGAGGCCTCGCGGGCTACGGCAAGCCGTTGACCATGCGCTGGACCATGTAGCTTGCACGGCCCGGTGCCGTCCTGACCTGACCCGACCGCGGTGGGGCGTCACCCCGCTACCGGGGGAGCGCGTATCGGTGGGATGACCGATGTGCGAGGGGCGGGTGCGCGGACATAGTCCTCGGGAGAGCATTCCCGGGCGGCCGTGATGCGCCCGGTCTTCGAAAGGGGCCATTCTGTGCACACGTATGCGGACCTGGTGTTTCTCGACGGGCAGGTGGTCACGGTCGACGCGGAGTTCTCCGTCGCCTCGGCCCTGGCGGTGACCGGCGGGCTCATCAGTGCCGTCGGCGGGCGCGACGACGTCGCACCGCTCATCGGACCGGGCACCCGGGTCGTCGATCTGCGGAGGGCGACGCTGCTTCCCGGTATCAACGACTCGCATCTGCACGGATGTGCCTTCGGCATGGCGTCGCCGCCGCTCTCCCTCCACCTCGGCCACCCCACCGTGTCCTCTCTCGCGGACGTGGCCGAGGCGGTGCGGGAGGCCGTCGGCCGAGCCCCGGGCGGGCAGTGGATCACGGGGCACGGCTGGGACACCGGCTACCTCGACGAGTGCGTCGCCGATCCGGCGCGGATGCCCTCGCGGCGCGACCTCGACGCCGTGAGCCCGGACCACCCGGTCGTCCTGTACTCCTTCTCCGGGCACGCCACCTGGGTCAACTCCAAGGCGCTGGAGCTGATCGGGATCGACCGGCACACCGCCGCGCCGCCCGGCGGGGCCATCGTCGTGGACGAGGCGGGGGAGCCCACCGGACTGCTCCACGAGGGCGCCCAGGACCTCGTCCAGAACGCGCTGCCGGCGCTCAGCCGACAGGAACGGACCGACGCGGTCAGGTCGGCCCTCGCCACGCTCGCCCGGCTCGGCGTGACCAGTTACACCGAGCCCGGGCTCGGCCCCGGCGGCGACGGCATCATGCGGGGCGCGCTCGGCACGGAGACCCTCGACGTCTACCGCCGGCTGCTGGCCGACGGTGAACTGACCGCCCGCGTCGGCGTCCTGCTCCTGCCCACCGGAATGGCCAGTACCACCGAGGAGTTCACCCGCGGCCTCGCCGTGCTCACGGCCCTCGGCGAACCCTGCGAACCCGGCGAGCCCTGCGAACCCGGCGGGTCCGGTGGGTCAGGCGGGTCCGGCGAACCCCTCGAACCCGCCGCCCCCATGGGCGCCGATCCACGCCGCCTCGCGATCCACGGCGTCAAGGTCTTCGCCGACGGTGTCGTGCCCAACAAGACGGCCTGGATGCACGAGCCGTACGTCGGTGGCGGCTGCGGTTCGCTGTGCGTCGGCGGCCGCAGCGACACCGAGCGCAGCGCCGAGATCGCCGCCATCATCCGCCACGCCCACGCCGCCGGGCACCAGTTGGGCGTCCACGTCACCGGTGACCGGGCCATCGACACCGTCGCGGACGCCTTCGCCGCGGCCATGGCCGAGCACCCGCGGCCCGACGCCCGCCACTACGTCATCCACGGCGACTTCCTCACCGCGTACAGCATGAAGACGCTGGCCGCGCACGGCTTCGGCGTCAACATGAACCCCACCATCAAGTGGACCGTCGCCGACATGGAGGAGGACTTCGTCGGCGCCGAGCGGGCCGCCTACGCCTGGCCCTACCGGGACGCCATCGACGCCGGGGTGCGGGTCGCGAGCGGGTCGGACGCCCCGGTCACGTTCCCGGACTGGCGCCAGGGCGTGGCGACCATGGTGCTGCGCGAGTCGAAGGCCGACGGCCGGGTCAGCGGTCCCGAGCAGCGCATCGGCCTGGCCGAGGCGATCCGCACCTACACCATCGACGCGGCCTGGCAGGACTTCGCCGACGACTGGAAGGGCTCCCTGGAGGTGGGCAAGGTCGCCGACCTCTGTGTGCTGGACGGGGACCTGCTCGCCGCCGATGCCCACGACATCCCGGCGATGCCCGTCGTCCTGACCGTCGTGGACGGGCGGATCGTGCACGACACCCTGCGCGATTGACGCGACCCGGGCACATGATCATCCTTGGATGATGGCAACACGGCGCGGCGGTGCGGACATCCTGGAGGCGGCCCTGCGCGTGCGCGAGGCCGCCAGGAGCGCCACGAGCGGTGCGGGCGGCGTCGACGCGGTCCTGGCGGCGCTGTCGGAGGTGGTGGAGTACGACCACGCCTCCCTGACCGGGTGGGATCCGCTGCGCCGGCGCCACACCACCCTGGCCGGGAGCTACCCGGACGACGCCACGGCCTACATCGAGACCCGTCTGCACCGCGACCCGGTGTTCCCGGTGCTCCGCAGGCCGGCCCGGGGCGCCCTGTGGCTCGGGGACGTTCCCGGGCAACTCCTGGCGGCATCCCCGGGCTTCCGGGAGGTGCTGCGTCCCCTCGGCATCGAGGACGGCGTGGCCCAGTGCCTCTTCGCCGCCGACGGCCGGTACGTCGGCATGCTGAACGTCAGCACCCGCCGGCCTCGGCGCGCGCCCGATCCGGCGCGCGCCGTGGTCACCCTCCTCACCGAGGCCCTCGCCGCCGCCGTCACCGCCCACGCAGGCCCGCCGCCCGAGGCGTTCGCCGCGTCCGGCCCGGCCGCGAACGCACCCCGGCCCGGCGGGCTCTCGCCGCGCGAACTCCAGGTGCTGGCCGAACTGACCGCCGGCCGCACCAACCGGCAGATCGCCGGGCGCCTGCACATCACGCCCCGCACCGTCGGAACCCACATCGAGCACATCCTCGCCAAACTCGACGTGCCCAACCGCGCGGCCGCGGCCGCCCGGGCCGCCGCCTGGGGCATCGGCCCCGCCCGCTGACCCGGACCCACCGGCACGAACCGCCTCACCCGCCCCGTAGGCACACGCCCGCCCCGGCCCTGCCCGCCCCGGCCGGGCGGACGTGTGCCTACGGCCGGTACTGCTCGGCGAGGTCGCCGTAACCGCCGGCCGTCCAGACCGCCTTGCGGAAGTCCGCGAGGACGAGCGCCCGGGCGCCCTGCCCGGCGGTGGGCGGGAAGTGCGCGGTGCCGCACCGGGCGCAGTACCAGGCCTGGTTCCAGAGCCGCTCGGCCTGCGGCCGGCCCGCCAGACGCCGCCGCCGGCTGAGGAACAGCGCGGTCGCGCCCGCCAGCAGGGCGATCGCGGCGGCCAGGATCAGGTACGACCCCCAGAGCGGGACCAGGGCGTCGTTCGCGTCGGCGAGCGGGGCCGCCACGTGAGTGGCCGGGGAAGCCGGAGCGGCCTTCGGAAGGTAGCCCGGGAGGTCGGTGGGGAAGTCGTTCGGGAACCCCGGGTGCTTGGTCACCCAGTCCGGCGGCGAGAAATCGGGCCCCTGGTGGACGGGCGCGTCGCGCGCCATGGTGCCCTGGATGAACGTGAAGACCGCCCCGACCAGCGCCACGAAGCCGAGAGCCGCCAGCGCCTGGATCGCGGTGCTGGTCTTCGGCGGCGCGGGCGCCAGGGCCCGGCCGAGGACGGAGACCTCCTCGCGGGTCTCGGTGCGGCCGTCGCTGCCGGAGCTGCGCACGGCGACGTTGCGCCGCTCGCTCATGTGGACCGCCGGCACGCTGCGGACCTGGTCGGTCAGCCCGCAGCCGGGGCAGGGCGACAGGGTGCCGTGCGGCGGTGGTACAGGTACGGCGTCATTGATCGGCATATGTGGAAATCCCCCCATGAGTACGGCGGTTGGGTGACCGTCCGTATCCGGGTGGACGCCGCCGCACGGCTTCCGGTTGCGGCCCGCCCCACGATCTCTCCGCTCGGCCGCCCAGGCCGGACCACACCTGGTCGAAGCCCCGTCTCCAGCCGACCGCGGTGCCAAGCCGGCCGGCCGGGTCGGCGAGGATCCGCCCGTCGTCCTCGTGGCGGCAGCGAACGGCAAGGCTCGCAGCGCAGGGCGTGCATCCCGGTCTCGGCGTGCCGGCCCCACCACCGACGCCACCGTTCGTGACACCGCGCTGGCCGCGGCCTCCTTCTCACCACCGACAAGCGATGGCGCCGTCACCAAGGCCATCGACGCCCTGTACGACACCACCGGCCTCACCGTCCCGGCCGACGACGACCGCAGCCTCTGGACCACCGGACATCCCTGGCCCGGCCCGTACGGCGATCCAGGCAACCCGCCCTTGAGGTCACGTTCTTGACGCCTTGCTCCAGCCGCACCGGAGTTCGTCGGCGACGGCGAACATGCCGACAACGACAAGGCCGGCTTCGCGAGGGAACCGCGTACGCCGTCGCCACAGGCCCGTTCGACTGGGCTAGCCGTGCTCGGGTTCGTCGTGGATGGTCAGTGCTCCGGCGAGGTCGAGGTCGGCGACGGTGCCGTGTGCCCCGGCGCGGACGAGCAGCACTGCGCCGAGCGCGGTGCTCCAGAACGTCCTGGCTTCCACGTCGAGCGGTCGACGGACGCTCCAGCCGCGACCGTCGATGAGCTGGCTCACGAAGCGCTCGGATTGCCGGAACAGCAACTGGAGGTGCCGGTCGACGACGGGGGAGAGCTCGGGCTTGGAGATCCCGGCGGCGAGTGCCCGCGCGACCGACGGGAGCGAGGGCATGGCCAGGACGGCGCGGGCGATGTTGCGCCGAAAGGTCGTCGCATCGGGGGCCTGGCGGCCGATGCGCTCGATCCGTCGGGCGTCGTGCAGCAAGCCGAGAAAGGCGGCGTGCACGAGCAGCGAGTCCTTGGAGCCGAAGTAGTAGGTGACCTGGTTGGGGAAGGCGCCTGCCGCGTTCGCGATCTCCGCGACGCTCACCTCGGCCCCGGGCCGCTCCTTGCACAGCCGTGCGGTTGCCTCGATCAGCTGGCGTCTCGTCGCGCGACCGCGGTCACGCGACCGGGCCGGCGTTGGTCGGGCTTCGGTTCGCTTCTTCTCCACACCCTAATTGTATGTGATACAACTTGGACCGTTCGCTTGTATCGCATACAAGAAAGGTTGAAGGGCATGCACAGGACCGAAGTCGTCATCACCGGACTCGGCGCGATCACCCCACTCGGCGCAGACGTGGAGTCCACCTGGAAAGCCCTGCTCGCCGGCCGGTCGGGCATCCGCGGCGGCGCCCTGCGCGGCCACGAGGACACCGGCCTTCCCGACGCCGCCGCAGGAACGATGGCGATCGACCCCGCCGAGTCGCTGCCGCCGGTGCAGGCCAGGCGGCTCGACCGCTCGCAGCAGGCAGCCTTCATCGCAGCGGCCGAAGCCTGGGCCGACGCCGGCGCCCCGCAGGTGGACCAGGACCGGCTCGCGTCAGCGATCGGCACGGGCATCGGGGGCGTACGGACACTGCTGAAGGAAGACGACGTACTGGAGACGGCCGGGACGCGGCGCGTCTCGCCACGCACGGTACCGATGCTCATGCCCAACGCGGCAGCGGCGCTGATCAGCATCGAATACGGCGCACGGGCCGGGGCCTACACCCCTGTCTCGGCATGCTCCTCCGGCGCCGAGGCGATCGCCCTGGGGGCCAGACTCATCCGCGCCGGCGAAGCCGACGTGGTCATCGCGGGCGGCACCGAGGCCGCGATCACCCCGATCACCGTCGCCGGCTTCGCCCAGGCACAAGCACTCTCACGGCACACCGCCGACCCCGCCTCAGCCTCCCGCCCCTTCGCCGCGGACCGCAGCGGATTCGTCCTCAGCGAAGGCGCCGCCGTCCTGGTACTCGAAAGCGCCGAGCACGCCGGTCGCCGACACGCACACGTCCACGCCGTACTCGCAGGAGCCGGCATCGCCGCCGACGCCCACCACATCACGGCACCCGCCCCCGACGGCTCCGGCCAGGTCGCCGCCATGCGCAAGGCCCTCACCCAAGCCGGTTTGACTCCCGAACAGATCAGCCACCTCAACGCCCACGCCACCGGGACTCCGGCCGGCGACATCGCCGAGGCACGCGCGATCAGGGAGGTCTTCGGCCGCGCCACCGTGACAGCCCCCAAGGCGGCACTCGGTCATCTCTTCGGCGCGGCCGGTGCGATCGAGGCGCTCATCGCCGTCCTCAGCGTGGAGCACGGCGTCATCCCGCCGACCCGCAACCTCACCGAGGCCGGTGTCGGACCCGACATCGATCTCGATGTCGTCACAGCGCGACGAGATGTCCCCCAGGAGGCCGTGCTCAGCAATTCATTCGGTTTCGGCGGACAGAACGTCTCACTCATCGTCACCCGCGCACAACCCCGAACGTCCCGTACGGCCTTGACGACACCATGACCACGCGGGCCCACCACTGTCCGTTAGAGGGCCGCCACCGATTGATCGAACGTCGAAGGACTCGTCCGATCGCGCATGTCACCGCAGAGCTGGGGATTTCCCGAGCAACGGCGCCGAAGCGGGTGAACCGGCCCCGGCGACACGGCGAACACCATCAGCCGAGCACGACGCCAGCCGACGTGGTCCGGACATCCTGGCAGCGTGACGGTCACGGATGAGCGGCCCGCCCCTCTTCCCCGGCCGGGGGCCTGGCCTGCAAGCAGCAGGGGCGGGCACAGTGATATCAACGCAACTGGGCCAAACGGGTCACGTGCGACAACCGCAAGCTGTGGACCACGTTGTCGCCGACGATCAGGCTGCCCGGCCGGGTCAGCCGCAGGGCCCACTCCGGGTACTCCGGATCGGACGGCTTGTCGGCGTCGATGAAGACCAGATCGAACGGCTCCTGGCCCTCCTCCTGCATCTCCTTCGCCAGCAGCGGCAGGGTCCGCGCCGCCAGGCAGGCCCTCGCGCACCTGGACGACGCCGTCGAGCCTGGCGCGGGCACGCCTACGCTCCCGCGCGGCCCTGGCCCCGACCGCGCGGATCGTGGCCGTGCGTGGCCGCGTATGCGAGGACCGGCATCACCCGTTGCGTGCCGCCGCCGCCGCCGACGACGATGACGGCGTGCGGTCGCCGGCGGTGATGTCGGAGTACGGTCATCCGAGCATGACGAACGCCCCGCACCAGGCCGGTACGGGGCGTCGTGCTGAGAAAGTCAGGCGGGGCGGATGTGCTCGGCCTGGGGGCCCTTCTGGCCCTGGGTGACGTCGAAGGTCACCTTCTGGCCCTCCTGGAGCTCACGGAAGCCCTGCGCGTCGATGTTGGAGTAGTGGGCGAAGACGTCGGCGCCGCCGCCGTCCTGCTCGATGAAACCGAAGCCCTTTTCGGCGTTGAACCACTTCACGGTGCCGGTGGCCATGTGCTGCTCCCTGGTCGGGGACGGGATACGCGCTGGTGCGTACCCCTGGGGTTGAGGTGATCGCCCTGGTCCTCCGACTGCTGGTGTTGCTGCACTTCGGATCCACGACTGCTTACTCAGACCGTACCCACGACAGCAGAGATCATGCAGCCGCTCGCCCGGGCCGGCGAGGGGGAGCGGTTTCCCGGCGCGTCCCCGTTCAACGGACTGACCGGCCTCGGTGGCCGCCCGTCGCGGGGGACGGACAGCGCGGCACCCTGACCACCGCCACCCGGGCCCTCGACCTCGGCCGCGTCCGATCCGTCTGGTACCGCAGCCCCTCCACGTACGGGCCCCGGCCGGGATGGCGGGGCAGGACGCGGCGTTCTGCCTGGCCCGGGCCCACTGGGGGGTCGGCGCCGTCTACAAGCCGCTGTGGAACGGTCCGTACCGGGGAGAGGACGGCCGAGCCGCGCAGGCCTGGGTGTCCGAGGTGAGGCCGCAGAAGATCACCGGGGCGGTCGCGGCCTGCCCCCACCTGTTCCAGGCCAGCATGGACAAGGCGTACGACGTGCGCCTCACCGCCGTCGGGACCCGGGTGTTCGCGGTCCGGATCGACAGCCCCGACCTCGACTGGCGCCGCCGGCAGAACCGCTCTTTGATTAGCGGAGTCCCCAATTCCTTGACAGTTCATGCGAATTATCACCACCATTGGCGGTGGTCGCCGCGAGTCCCGGCCGACCGCCCCCACACGCACCGAAGGAGACAGACATGCGGAAGATGACGACCCGTAAGTCCGGCACCGTCGCACTGACCGGCAACGCCCGCCGGCTCTGGTTGGAGTGGTGCTGGTAACTCCGGCGCACCACTGACACCGGTGGTGCGCCAGGGCGCTCGGAGTGCCCTGGCGCGCCACCGGTCAGCCGAGGTCCCGGAGCGACGGCCCGCACGGGCCCGTCGACACGGGAAGGACCCGTCGACACGAGAAGGGGATGAGTCGAGCATGCGGCACGTCTGGCTGGAAGCACCGCTGCCCCGGGACCGGTGCGCGGCGGCCGCCGGAGCCGACGGGCTCCTGGGCTCCTTCGACTGCCGGGTCTGGCAGCGCGGACCCTACGGCGGGGTCGGCGAATTCGTCCGCCGTCTCGTCCTCGACCAGGGGCAATCCCCGCTGGTGGTCCGGCATCAGGTCGAACTCATCTGCGCAGTGAGGGACTTGAAGCCGACGATGCCGTGGGCCACCGAGGCGGTCACGGCCCTGGACGCCGCGGACGTCCAGATCAGGTTCCATCCGGCCCGGCGCACCCGCTATCTCGCCTACGGGATAGCCGAGTTCGTCGCAGCCTGGTCGGAGGGGCTCCGGTCGCCGGCCGCCGTCGTGCTCGACCGGGTGGACCAGGCGGACGCCACCACCGTCGAACTCGTCGACACCCTGCTACGACGCGTCGACCCGTCTCGGCTGAGGCTGTACGTCGGCGGCGCCTCGCTGCCCGCCGCGCTCAAGGAGGCCGTCGCCGAGTACTCCCGGCCCCTCACCACCGGCCCGCCCCGACCGGCCACCGAGCACGTCACCGCGGTCCACGATCCCACCGCGGTCCACGACCCGACCGCGGTCCACGATCCCACCGCGCACCACGACCCGACCGCGGTCCACGATCCCACCGCGCACCACGACCCGACCGCGGTCCACGACCCCGCCTGGCACGACGAGCGCGCCGACGAACTGGCCGCGACCGGCGAGTGGTCCTGGCAGCTGGGCGCGATCCCCTACCACCGCGAGCGCGGCACCCGCCCGGCCACCGACGGCGTCGAAGCGCTGCGCACCGCGCTCGGCCTGGCCCTGCACAGCGGCTTCTACGAGCACGCCGTCCGGCTCGCCGGGCGCGGCCTGCCGCTGGTCACCCCGGCGGGGGACACGCGGAACTGGTGGGCCTTCACCACCATGCTGGCCACCGCTCTGACCGCCCTGGACCGCCCGGCCGAGGCGCTCGCGCTCTACGACCACGCCCGGCAGGTCACCGACGAGCCGAGGATCCACCTGTCCGCGGCCTACTCCACCGCCATGCTCCACGCCCGCCACCTGCCGTCGCCCGCCCGGGACCTCACGGTCGCCCGCACCTGGCTGGACCGCGCCCTCACCCTCGCCGGACAGCTCGACGACCCGCGCGAACGCACCGTCACCACCGTCTTCCACCGCCAGGGCCTGGCCCTGCTGGACAGCCGTGCCGGCGACCACCCGGCGGCGCTGCGGACGGTCGAGGACGGTATCGCGAAGCTCGCCGAGACCCTGGCACCCGGCGAACGCCCCCAGGACCGCGCCCGGCTGGTGCACAACCGGGCCCAGCTGCACCTCGCGCTGGGCGATCCGGCCCGGGCGCTCGCCGACCTCGACACGGTGATCGCGCAGGACCCGCAGAACGCGGAGTACTACGTCGACCGGGCCGCCCTCCACCGGGCCACCGGACGGCCGGACGACGCGATCGCCGACTACGACACCGCGATCCGCCTCGGCCCGCATCTCCCCGAGGCGTACTACAACCGCGCCGAGACCCACACCGACCTGGGCCGGCCGGAGGCGGCCCTGGCCGACCTGGACCGGACCCTGCGCATTGACCCCGGCCACCTCGACGCACTGGTCAACCGGGCCGGCCTGTACCTGGACGACGGTGAACTCGACCTCGCCGAACGCGACGCACACGCGGGCCTGGGCCGGTCGCCCGGCCAGCCGCACCTGCTCTGCGTGCTCGGTCTGGTCGAGTCCGAACGCGGCCGGCTCCCCGAGGCCGAGGCCCTGCTCACCCGGGCCGTCGAGCACGCCCCCGACCTGCCGACCGCCTGGGCCAACCGCGCGACGATCCGCTTCAAACGCGGCGACACCCCCGGTGCCATCGCCGATCTGGACCGCGCCATCGCCCTGGACCCCGATCCCGTCGCCCTCTACAACCGGGGGCTGGCCCACCGCGGGCTCGGCAACCGGGCCGCCGCCGCCGAGGACTTCACCCGCGCACTCGCCGCCGACCCCGGCCCGGACCTCGAACTGCGCGCCGAACTGCTCCGGGAACTGGCCTCCTGCACCTCGCCCGCGCCGGGCTCTCCTCTCCCGGCCCCCGGACCGCCCCCAAGCGATTCCCCCTGCCGCTGACCACCGCCCCCCGCAGTGCGGCGACGAGTTCGCCCACGGACACGGCACGCGTCACCGCCGCTGCCACGGCTACGGTCCGGTCCGGTCCGGGCCTCGGTCACTCAGCGGGACCGGGAGAACCCGCCGGGTGCCGCACGGTTCTGCGGCACGGCCTCCGGGGCACGATCGTCACATGCGAATCCTCGTTCTCGGCGGGTCGGTGTTCCTCGGCCGCGCCTTCGTCACGGAGGCCCTGGCCCGGGGCCACGAGGTCACCGTGTTCAACCGAGGCCGTTCCGGACCCGACCTGCCGGGCACCGTGACGGTGCGCGGCGACCGCCACAATGCCGGTGACCTGGCCGCGTTGGTCGAGCGGGCGCCGGGCCCCGACCGGGCCTGGGAGGCGGTGATCGACACCAGCGGCCAGCAGCCGCACGCCGTCGCCACCTCGGCCCGGTTGCTGCGCGAGCACGCGAGCCACTACGCCTTCGTCTCCTCGGTCCACGCCTTCGCCCGATGGCCCGACCGGCCGGTCGACGAGGGCTCGCCGCTGCACGACTGCCCGGCCGACTCGCCGCCCGGCCTGCCGTTCGGCACCGCGCTCAAGGCGGGCTGCGAGCGGGCGGTGCTCGAACAGTTCGGCGCCGATCGATCGACCGTCCTCAACTGCGGTCTGCTGATCGGCCCGCACGAGAGCATCGGGCGGCTGCCCTGGTGGTTGGAGCGGACGGCGCGCGGCGGGCGCGTGCTGGCCCCCGGCAGGCCGGATCTGCCGATCCAACTGGTCGATGCCCGGGACTTTGCCGCCTTCGGGCTGGACCTGGGGGAACGCGGCGTCGGCGGCCGGTTCGTGACCACCTCGCTGCCGGGGTCGAGCACCTACGGCGAACTGCTCACGGCCTGTGCGGCGGCCAGCGGTTCGAACGCCGAACTCGTCTGGGTTGAGGACCAGCGGCTGCGCGCGGCCGGCGTCCGGCCGTGGAGCGAACTCCCACTCTGGTACCCGGAGTTCGATGACAACGGGAGCGCCGGCGCGAGCTGGCGGGCGGACTCCCGGGCAGCCGCGGCGGCCGGGCTGCGCTGTCGCCCGCTCGCCGAAACGGTGCATGACACCTGGGCCTGGCTGCAGGAACGCGGCCCGCGCGAGGAGCCCTACACCCAGGGCCTACAGGGCGACGTGCTCGGCATCGATCCGCAGAAGGAGCGCCGGATCCTGGCGGGCGAACTCTGACGGCGGACCCTGACGGCGAACTCTGACGGCGAACTCGAGAACGGGCACCCGGTGCCGAGAACGGACACCGGGCACCCCGCTACGACGTCGGCAGGACCGTCCGGCGCCCCGAGGTGCTGAGACGCCGGTGGCCCCGGAAGATCCTGACGGACGGAGAACGCGCTCAGTTCGGGCAGATGCCGCGGGTGTAGTCGACCGTGGCGGCGGCCTGCGAGTAGCGCCACTCGGGTGCCAGCAGGTTCGCGTCGAGCTGGGCGGCCGCGTCCGGGCTCTCCACCAGGTAGCCGAAGTCCTGCAGCCAGGCGGGGTAGAGGTTCTTCGAGCCGACGAAGAACGCCGAGCCGTCGACCGCGACGACCTTGTGGTGCAGTGCGTACGGGTGACCGTCGGCCCAGGTCGCGGTCGGCGCCGCGCGGAAGGAGGCGAGCTGGAGGTTCCGGCACATGGTGGCCTTCGCACCGGACGCGTCGCCGGTCCGGGCCGCCAGCCGGGCCTGGAGCGCGTCGCTGATCTCGGAGAGGGATTTGATCTGCGAGTAGCCGCCGCTGCCGACCGTGCCGCGGTTGGCCGGGTCGCTCACCACGATGCGCACCTTCACGCCGGCGGTGAGCTTGGCGGCGAGCAGGTCGTAGAGGCGCAGGTCGTAGCGCGGCAGCGGCGGGCAGGTGCCGTTCAGGTCCTGCTGGGAGATCTCTATGTGGCTGGTGGCGCCGGCCACCAGGGCCCGGAGCGCGCTCTCCTCGGGGTTGACCGTCTCGTAGTCGCGGTCGCCGTTGGTGTTGTCGTGCAGGGCGACCAGGCCGCACTTGGCGTCGGCGGCGGCCGGCAGGTCCGGCTGGTAGGTGGAGGCCGGGTCTGCGCTCCGGATGCCGACGCCGAGGCCGCCGATCGCGATCACCGGCAGGTTGCCGGTGGCCGGCACGGGGCCGGGGTTGGCGTCCTTCTCCAGGTTCGGCAGGCAGGGCGCGCCGTTGCTGGAGGCGAACCAGGCACTCGACAGCACTCCGGTGTTCTTGCAGGTCCAGCCCCACAGGGTGTCGAGGTAGGAGCCGGCCGAGGCGGCGGCGGGGCCGGTCAGCGCGAGGTCGACGTCGGACACCGGGTGGGTGGTGTCGATGTAGTCGTCCTTCCAGTTGTTGATGCCGCCGGTGATCACGCTGCGGCCGTCCACCACCAGCAGCTTGGAGTGGTTCCAGGACAGGGCGGTTTTCGAGGTGGTCATCGAGGCGACGTTCAGCGTGACGCCGGCGGCGGCCGGGCCGAGCCGGGCCAGCAGGTCGTCCCGGTAGCTGGTCGGCAGCGCGGTGATGTTGTAGAGGGGGGCGGCCCCCACCAGGACCCGCACGGTCAGCTTGTTGCCCGCCGCCACCGAGGCCTTCAGGCCCGAGACGATCGCGTCCTGGAACGCGCCGTTGGGGAACGGCGCGAGGGTGGAGATGTCGACGGTGCGGGTCGCGCCGGCGATGTTCGCCGTCATCTTGGCCAGCAGCTTGTCGGTGCCGGCCCGGTCGGTGCAGTTCGGGTCGCCCCAGCAGTTCGGGGTCTGCAGCAGCCAGCCGGCCGGGTCACCGGCGGGGGCGTCCAGGTTGTTGCCGCCGGTGCGCTGCCAGACCGTCCCCTCCAGGCCGGGCGAGACCTGACGCAGCATCTGCTCGACGACGTCCAGGTGCGGGGTGCCGGTGGCGGCAGGCGCCGCCGGGGCGGGTATCCGCGTGTCGGCGGAGGCGGAGGCGAAGGCGGGTGCGGCGGGCAGTGCTGTCAGCGCTGTGCCGAGGGTGAGGGCGGCGGTGAGCGTGGTGCGGGCGGAGCGGCTGAGGCGGGGGGACGGACGACGGGGCACGGGCAATCCTTCAAGAAGTGGCAATGTTCACCTGAAAGGCCCCTTAAAAATACCTGATAGTAACTTGAAGATGTGTCAGGGGCCTGTCGGGATCAGCCCGCTGGGGCTGCCGGCCCGGCTGTGCCGAGATCGCTCGTCGTCGGCAGGTGTCCGGAGACGGGGAGGAATTTCTTTCCGATCACCTGCAACCTTTGGCCGGGCTCCACGTCTATGGCAGTGAGAAGCGGGGCCGTGGGCGCCCCCGGCCGCACACAAACCTGCTGCGGCCCGCTCGCCATCAGTCATTCAGTCATCAGCCATCAGCGCGCTGCTGCGGCCTGCCCGCAGAACGGTTTCAGGGGAGAACTGTGTCCACCATCGTTCATGTTCGTCGTACCCGTCGTGCCATCGTCGTCGCCGCCGCCCTCGGCGTCGCCGCAGTCTGCGGATCGGTCGTGGCCGCCGCCCCGGTGGCCTTCGCGGGAGAGCCGTCGCACACCTCGCTCTCCGTCGAGGCCCCGGCCTCGGTCGGATTCGCCGGTGGGCCGGTCGAGTTCACCGAGGACATCACCAACTCGGGCCAGGAGAGCACCGGTTACAACCTGGAGCTGCGGACCGTCACCGACGTCGGAACGCCGCCGGACGCGATCGTCATCGACTTCAGGGACCCGGCCGACGGTACGTGGAAGTCGGTGCCCCTGGTGATGACCGCCACCGCCGGAGGCGTCGTGTACGACGGGACGGTGCTCGGGCTCACCGTCCCGGCCGGGCGGACCCTCAGGGTCGACCTGCGGATCGGCGCGCCGATGGGCCTGCCCCACAACGGCGCCACCAACGGCGGCTTCCGATCCATCGCCCTGCATTCCGCCGTCGTCGTCGACCCCCTCGAGCCGGTGCAGGCCGAGGTGACCAGCACGATCAAGGTCACCTCGATCACGAGCTCGCTCGACCACGTGCCGGCCACCGCCGTCGCGGGCGGCGCGCCGGTCGAGTTCGACGCCACCCTCGACAACCCCACGCCGTCCGACTACACCAACCTCGGCAACGTCCTGTTCGTGGACCGGTACGCGACCGTGCAGGTGCGTACGGCGGACGGGGCCTGGCGGACGCTGGACAAGGTGGCCGGAATCGCGCCCGACGACCCGGACGGCGTGTACCTCCAGGGGCGTGACTCCAGCCTCCGGTCGGGTGGCAAGGCCGTCGCCCGGGTGCGGGTGTCGTACGACGCGAAGACTCCGGCGGGCGCCACCACGCTCGGCCCGTGCGTGTTCGTCAACGAGGGCGAGCCGTTCCGGGGAACCACGAACTGCGGTACCCGCTCGACGATTCAGATCCTGCCCGCCGCCACGAAGGCGCCCGAGCCGAGCCCGTCCTCCTCCTCCTCCTCCTCGGCGCCGTCGGCCCCGGTGTCCTCGGCCCCGTCGGCCCCGGCCGGCGCCGCCGTGCCGGTCTCCGCGTCCTCCCCGAGCGCCCCGAGCGCCTCGGCTCCGGCGGACCCGTCCACCACCTCCACCGCGCCGTCCGTCCAGCAGGCCCGCGTCGCCGACGTCGCGCAGCCTGCCGCGCCGTCGTCCGTCCAGCTCGCCTCCACCGGGGCCGACCACACCGCGGGCCTCGCCTTCGGCGGCCTCGCCCTGACGGCCGCCGGGGCCGGCGCTCTCTGGCTGCGCCGGGTGCTGCGCCGGGCCTGAGCGCGCACGGGGAAACCGAACGCGAAGGAGCCCGCCATCCTCCCCGGGTGGCGGGCTCCAGCCGCGGGCGGCACGTCGGGCGCGCGGCGTCGGCGCCGGCCCAGGCACGGTCCTCGTCCGCCCCGCGTCCTCGTCCGCCCCACACCCGCTGCCCGCATCCCCGGAAATCCGGTGGGAGGCACCCGTCGCGGCAGGTCAGAATGGTCGCATGCCGCACGAAGTCGAACAGTTGCTCGCCGACCTCGACCTGCTCCCTCACCCGGAGCGTCAACGGCTCGTCGCCCGCAGGGCCCGGGAGCTCGCCGTCGACGGCGAGCTCCCGGGCCTGCTGCTCGACCTGGAGCGCTCTGGTCTGTACGGTCGGCGGCTGGCCGCGCTCGCCGCGTCGGCCGGCTGCGCCACCGACTACCTCTCCGAGCGGCTGACCGACCCCGACCCGGTGGTCCGGGGGTACGCCCTGCGCGCCGCCCGCACCCAGGGCGTCCCGGACGAGGCGATCGAGGCGGCCTTCACCGGCGCCTCCTGCACCCTGCGCCGGCAGTTGGCCCGGGTCGTCCGGCACGGCCGCCGGCACCGGCTGGCCGAGCGACTGGTGGGCCGCCTGCGCGCCGAGTGGGGCGATGCCGAGGCCGCCCGGCTGCTCTCCGCCTGCAGCCCCGCCTTCGTCGAGCGGACCCTGCCCGACCTCGCGCACGCCGTACCGCTCGCCCCCCTCGCCGCGCGTTTCCCGGACGAGGTCCTGGCCTACCTGGAGCGGCTCCTCGCCGAGCACCCCGAGACGCTGAGGCTCGGGCAGTGGCCCGCCCTCGCCGACGCCCTCGGCGCCACCGTGCGAGCCCGCCCCGAACGGGTCCTCGACCTGCTGGAGCGGTTCGGGCCCGATATCCCGCTGCGCCGCGACCATCTGCCGCCGCTGGCCGCCACGGACGCCGAACGCACCGTCCGGCTCCTCGCCGACCCGCGGCGCGGCGCGGTCGGGCCGTACACCACGCCGCCGACGAGCGGCACGCTGCGCCGGCTGGTGCGCGCCGACCCGCTCTCGCTCGCCGCCCTGGGCCGCCACTGGCTGGCCGCACCCCGCTGCTTCGCCGCCCTGTTGCGTGCTCTCCCTCCGGGCCGGCGCGACGCGTTCCTCGACCTCGTGTACGCCGGAGCCCTCCCACGGGAGGCCGAACTCTCCCTCCTGCTGCCGCTGTTCCCGCACGCCCGCCGCCACGCCGAGGCGCGGCGGCAGGTCGCCGCGCGCCGCGCGGAGGGCCGCCCCTGGGCCCGGATCGCCCTCGCCTTGGCGTATCTGCCCACCGAGGAGGCCCAGCCGGAGCTGCGGGCCGCTCTCTCCCGCCCGGACGCCGACGACCGCTCCGCCGCCTGGACGGCCCTGTTCGCCAACGCCGCCGCTTCGGACGACGGGGCCGCCGTCCAGGACGCGCTCGGTCTGCTGCCGCGGCTGCGCAACGAGCAGGACCCGGTGCGCTGCGCGGCGCTGACCGCACTCGTCCAGGTGCCCGCCCGGCTGCTGACCCGGGCGGCGGTGCCCCTCCTCGACGCCGGCGTCCAGGACGCGGTCGACGCCCGTGACTGCTCGTACGCCACCCGCGCCGCTCTGCAGCGGCTGGTCGCCGAGGTCCTGCGCGAGCACGCCGTCGCCGACGGCGCCGAGCTGGTCGAGTGGGCGCTGCGGAGCCTGCGCAGGATCGCCGGGCAGACCGGCACGGTCGAACTCGGCCGACTGGAGCACCGGCTGCGGCGAGGCCAGGAGCACGCGGTGTTCGCGACCTTGCGGCCGTGGCTGGACACCATGGCCGACACCGCGGAGTACTGGCTGCTGTTCACCCTGGCGCGCTCGCTCGGCCGACGGGCCCACAACATCCCCGAGCTGCAGGAACTCCTCCTGCACGCCCTCCAGTTCGGGTCGGACGGCGCGTTCACCACGGCCGCCGCCCTCTGGCTGGACGACCCGCGCACCCGCGGCGCCCGGGTCGCCGAGATCCTCGAACTCGAGCCCTCCGCCGCCGTCCTGCCACCGGTGCAGGGCGTGTTGGTCGAGCGGCGCACCGACCTGCTCGACCCGCTGCTCGCCCCCCTGCCGCCGTACGGGCGGTTCCTCAGGCGGTCGAAGCGGGCGACCCTGCCGCCCACCTGCTCGGCGAGCCGCTGGACACCGCGCCAGTGGCAGGCCGCCGCCCGCCTCGCCGCCACGGCGGCGAGCGATCCCACGGTGCCGCTGCACGGGCGGGCCGCGGCCGTCCACGCCGCCGCCGCGATCCCGCAGTACGGCGAGGCGGTCGTCCGCGCCCAGCTGGACTCCGCCGAGGTGGTGCTCGCCGAGGCGGCGCTCGCCGCGCTGGCCTGGACGGACCGGCCCGCCGACGCGCTGCGCGATCTGCTGGCCCACGCGGGCGGCGATCGCGCCCGGGTCGCGGTGTACGCGGCCACCCGGGCCGCCCGGTTCGTCCCGCCGGGCGAGCTCGCCGAGCGGCTCGGCGAGCTGCTGTCCCAGACGCGGGGCAGCAAGGTGACCAGCCGCAAGGAAGCCGTGCGGCTGGCCGCCGAGCACCTGCCGCCGTCGGCCGCCGCCGACCTGCTCGTCGCCGCGTACCGTGCCGAAGGCCAGCACCACGACGTGCGCGCCGCGGCGGTCGCCTTCGCGACCGGCCTGCTGGACGCCGAACCCGTCTGGGAACTGCTCGCCGACGCCGCCGGGCAGGCTCCGCCGTCCGTGCGCCGCGCCGTGCTACGGGCCGACCCGGGGCATCTGCCCGAGACCCACCGGGCCCGCTACGCCAGGCTGGTGGCCTCCGTCGCCGCCGCGCCGGAGCCGGAAGTCGCCGCACCCGCCCTCGCCGCGCTGCCGCGGTGGGCGGCCTGGGCCCCGGAGACCGCGGACACGGCGCGGCGGGCCGTCACCGACCCGGCCAACCGGGGCGGCTGGCAGGAGGCGGCGGGCGCCGTCCGTGCGCTCGCCGCCTCCGGGCTGCCGCACCCGCTCGGCGGCGCCGCCCCTGGCAGCCTGCTGCACCGCACCCTCGCCGAACTCGCCGCCGCCGCACGGACGGACGACCTCGACGCCGAGGGCGACCAGGACCTTCCGGCCCGCCGGAGGCTGGCGCACCTCACCGATCTCCCCGCCGACGACCGCCACCGGCCGCTGCTGGCCGGCGCCGCCGACCTGCTCGCGGACGAACCCGACCTGGCGGGCATCAGGGCCGCCGCGCTGCGCCGACTGGTGGACCCCACGGCCGGGCCGCAGGCGCTGGCGGCCGCGCTCGGCGTGCTCGCCGACGCCCACCGAGGCCGGCCGGCGGCGGCCGCGCTCACCGCGCTGGCGCTGTTGCGGGAACACGCCTCGGGCCCGCTGCCGCCGCCCGGGACGATCGATGTGCTGGCCCGGACCGCCCGCCGGGACGGGGACACCGGCCCGGCTGCCGGACTGTTCGCCACGGCGCTGACGGAGGCCTTCGGGGACCGCCTCGGCTGGCCCCAGGAGTGGCGGGCCCTGTTGCGCGGGCTGCGCGGCCACCCCTCGGCGGACGTCCGCGAGCGCGCCCTCGCGGTCGTCACGCACCGGGAGTGACCTGCTGCACGCACCGGGAGTGACCTGCGGCCGGGCCGTCCGGCGCGCGGCGCCTCGACGAAGCGGGCGGCCCCTGGAAACCGCCATGCGAACGGGGCCGCCCGGGGAGCCGGTCGGCGTCAGTCGCAGTGCGGCAGGGACTCCTGGCTGCTGTCGTAGCTTCCGTTGGAGAAGTTCCACGTGACGGTCTGACCGTTGCAGTTGTGGCCGCCGGCGGTGAAGTTCCAGTTGCCGTGGTAGAGACGGGTGTTCGACACGCCGGTCACCGGAATGAATCCGGAGTCCCACCACCACGAGCCGACGTTCGGCTGGGGCGAGCCCGTGTTCGAGTTGTGGTTCGAGCTGGACTTCACGTCGATCAGGCCGCCGTGCCAGTTGCCGTTGACGTAGTTGGTGTTCCACAGGTTGATCTCGGTGTAGGCCTGCTTGCTGCAGGAGTTCCACGCGAGGTAGGCCCGACCGATCGACTGGCCGCCGGCCACGATGGTGCGGGCGGGTCCGAGCACCTGGCCGCAGTCGGCCGCGCCGGCGGTTCCCGCTCCGACCGTGGCGAACGTGAGGCTGCCCGCAATGACGGTGAGCACGGCCGAGGCGGCGCGCAATCGCGTGCTGATCCGCATGACTCTCCTTGGGAAGAGCTTCGAGGTGACTGTGGGTCACCCGTTGGCACCAATGCTTCCACCGGACGTGCACACGGTCCATAGGAAGGACGTCAAGGGTCCGCTGGGACGGGTTCACCCGGACGCTGCGACGAGGATGGCGCCGGGCCGGGCCGCCGGGACGCAGAGTAGATAGTCCGATAATCATGGCGCGAAAGGGACGTGGCAGTGTGCGCAAGAGCCGGAGCGGGACTCAGGCTGGGATCCGTCCTGGGCGGCCTGATGCTGACGGCGTGTTCGACCCCCGCCCCGCAAGCCGTGGACGGCAGCGCCGGAGAGCCTCGCGGCAGCGCGGTGGTCATCGCGGCTGATCAGGCGCCCGGGCAGGCAGCCGTGCCGGGTGATGCGTCGGGTGATGCGGCCGACCCGGGGTCCGGGCAGGCCGGCGTCCGGGGCAGTGCGTTGATCGTCGCGGTCGATCAGGCGTCCCGGCAGGTTCTCGTCCTGGACGGCGAGACGGCGCGGGAGGCCGGACCCGAGGCCGACCAGTTACCGGTGGTGTGGTCGTGGACCGCTGACGGCGACGACCGGCTGGCCGACCTGGAGCCGGCCCGCAGCTGGGCCAGGCCCACCGAGGCCAGGGACGTGGTGCTCGACGGTGAAGGCTCCCTCCTGGTCACCGCCTCGGGTGGCCTGGCAGCCCTGGTCGACACGGCGACCGGCACGCCGATCTGGGCCACCGACCTCGGCACCTCCGCCAACCCCCACAGCGCGGAGCTCCTACCGGACGGCAACGTCGCCGTGGTCGCCAGCACCGGCGGCTGGGTGCGGCTGTACGCGGCCTCGGAGGGGCCCCGCAGCACCACCTACACCGAGCAGGAACTCGACGGGGCCCACGCCGTGCAGTGGGACGAGAGCGCGCAGCTGCTCTGGGTGCTCGGGGACGACACCCTGCTGGCCCTTCGGGTCGGTGGCACGCCCGACATCCCGTCCCTCACCCCCGAACGCAGCATCCCCCTTCCGGAAGTCGGGGGACACGACCTCGCACCCGTGCGCTCCGCGCCGGGGACGTTCTGGCTCAGCACCGGCGACCGCCTGTGGCGCTACGACTCACACCTCGACCGCTTCGAGGCCGTCGGGCTGGGCGCGGAGGACTCGGCCCGCGGAATCAAGAGCGTGGGCAGTGAGCCCGTCACCGGTCGCCTGCTCACCATCACGCCCGATCACGCGGGGACCTGCTCCTGGTGCACCTCCGCCGTCACCTTCCACCACCCCGACGGGACGCTCGCCCTGACCGGAACCGAGCTG
Organism: Kitasatospora sp. NPDC094016; assembly: GCF_040304045.1. Classification (NCBI taxonomy): domain Bacteria; kingdom Bacillati; phylum Actinomycetota; class Actinomycetes; order Kitasatosporales; family Streptomycetaceae; genus Kitasatospora; species Kitasatospora sp. NPDC094016. The sequence goes on along the minus strand of NZ_JBEOUK010000009.1, from coordinate 101,816 downwards.
TACAAGGCCCGCTGGTGGACCACGCCGCTGCCAGGTCCGGGCCCGACGAACCGATCCCGGTAGCGCGCTCCTCCGGCAGCCGCGGGCCACGCTCGACGCCGAGGCGGGGCCTGCGGCATCCTCGCCGCCACTGCCGCCGCCGGCCACGCCGAGTGGCAGCGCATCAGCGACCACAACCGGCCCCGCCCCGGCCTGCCGGGCCTCGCCCGTGTCAGCGTGGGAGAAGGGACTGCACCAGGTCGTTCGCCGAAATGAGCCCCAGCCCCGGGACGGTGTCCCGCAGCACCTTCACGGCCCGGACCGGGTCCAGCGCGGGGTCGACGTCCGCCGCGGACAGGATCCGGCCTGCCCACCGGCTGACACGCTCCTCGTCCGCCACGATCACCTGGCGATCCACCACGCGCAGGGCCGCTTCCAACCCGGGCCGCTCCGCCGCGCCCGCCGTCCGTATTTCCGCCAGGAGCTCGGCACGGACGTCGTCCAGGTCGTGCAGGACCACGACGGGGTGTGTGGTGTTGGTGAACATACGAGTTCTCCGATCAGAGCGCGAAGCAGAGCGCGAAGCAGAGCACGAAGCAGAGCACGAAACAGGGCAGGACGCGGGCGACCACGTGGTCGGCTCTCGTGTACGACCTGTCGCCGGCTCCCGCCGATTCCAACCTAGACCACCATGCGAACCTCCCGCTGCCGCGCCAGTGGCAGGCTCCCCCGCCACGGAAACGGCCGGATCATCCGCACCACCGCGACGCCGTTTCGCCCGAACTGATGGTCCCTCAGTCGGCAAGTCCCCTATCCTCGCGTTCGGGGGGAGGCCAACGGACCGTCATGACCTCCTCCCACCTGCGCATACCGCCGCCGTCACCTCCGTCGACCACGTCGCCGACGTCCTGGGCGAGTCCTTCACCAGCGGTGAGCCCGCGCCCCGGATGCCGCCGCGCTGTCGTCCGGGCGCCTCGCCGAGCTGCTGCGACCACCATGGACTGGAGATTCCGATGCCCGCCCCCGGACCGACGACCAACGCCCCGCCGGTGAACGGGATACCGCCCGGGCGTCCGTTCTCGTGGCGATTCACCACCCCGTTGTTCGTCGGTTCGGCGCTCAACCCGATCAACAGCTCGCTGATCGCCACGGCTCTCGTACCGATCGCCCACGGACTCGGTGTGTCGATCGGGCAGACCGCCGCGCTGGTCACGGCCCTGTACCTGGCCAGCGCGATCGCCCTGCCCACCGCGGGCAAGGCCGCCGAGGTGTTCGGCCCACGACGGGTGTTCCTGGCCGGAATCGGACTCGTCATCGTCGGAGGACTCGTGGGCGGCGCCGCCGACAGCCTTCCGATCCTCCTGATCAGCCGAGTACTGATCGGGTCGGGCACCTCGTGCGCCTATCCGACGGCCATGCTGCTGATCCGCCGCCGCGCCGAGGACGCCGGTCTGGACAAGCCGCCGGGCGGAGTGCTGGGCGGCCTGCAGATCGCCGGCATCGCCACCGCCTCCCTCGGGCTGCCCCTGGGCGGTGTCCTGGTGGCCGCGCTGGGCTGGCGATCCGTGTTCCTCGTCAACGTTCCGGTCGCACTCGTCGCGCTGGTCACGACAGTGGCCTGGGTCCCACCCGACAGCCCACCAGGCAGCCCGTCCGACAGCCCGTCCGGCAGCCCACCGAACCGCAGCCGACGCGCCCGTGACGTCGCGGCCGCCCTCGATGTCGTCGGCATCGCCGGGTTCGCCGCCGCGATGATCGCGCTGCTGCTGTTCCTGTTCGCCCTGCCCGACGCCCACTGGTACCTGCTGGCGATCTCCGCCGTGCTGTGGATCGCCCTGGTGCTGTGGGAGCTGCGAGCCGCCACCCCGTTCCTCGACCTGCGCCTGCTCGCCGGCAACCGGGCCCTGACCAGCACCTATCTTCGCTACGGCCTGGTCCTGGTCTGCGCGTACGTCGTGCTCTACGGCGTCACCCAGTGGGCCCAGAGCGTCCGGGGACTGTCCGAGACCGAAGCCGGACTGCTCCTGTTGCCCATGACGCTGATGTCCGGCCTGGTGATCTCGCTCATCTCCCGGCGCAACACGGTGCGCGGACCGGTCACAGCGGCGGCCCTGGCCTGCCTCGTCGGCTCCGCCGGCGTACTGCTGCTCAGCACCTCGGGCTGGATCGGATGGGTCGTGGTGGTCACGCTCGTCTTCGGCGTCGCCATGGGCACGTCCGGCGCGGGCAACCAGACCGCCCTCTACGAACACGCCCCCACCGAACAACTCGGCACCGCCTCCGGCCTGCTGCGCACCTTCGGCTACCTCGGCTCGATCGCCGCTTCCGCGATCACCGGCATCGTCTTCCGCACCCACGTCTCCGACCGCGGCATGCACCTCGTCGCCTGGATCATGGTCGGCGTCGGCGTCGTCCTGCTCCTGACGACCCTCGCCGACCGCACCCTGCGTACCCGGCCCGCCTCCTGAGCAGGTATCTGCGGGGAGGGCGTCGTCGACCCGGTCACCTGCGAATGTGAACGGGGGAGTGGGGTCGACGCCTCTTTGCTGCGGGGGTGTTTCGTTCCCATGTACATATGCCCGGATCACTGGCGTCGCGCACCAGTCGTACACAGACTCGTATCTGCACGATCGTGCACTCGACTCCCACCCCCAGAAGGTCCCTACCGGCATGTGCACCTCCTCCAGACCCGACGTTCCCCAGGCGCTCCCGCCGCACCTGGTGGGGAGGTGCCGTCCGTGCTCCGGTACGTGACACGCAGGGCGGCGGGCTGGCTCCTGGTGATCGCCATGGCCACCAACGCCACGTACTTCCTCGCCAGTTGGTTCCTCGACCCGCGCTCGAACTTCAAGGAACTGCGTCCGGTCCGCACCGAGGAGCAGATATCCCGGGCCCTGGCCCCCTACAACCTCGACCCGCACGAGCCGCTGCTCCACCGCTGGTGGGACTGGCTGACCAGCGTGGTCCTGCACTTCGACTGGGGCCGCTCCCCGGTCGGGGTCCACGTGAACGGGGAGATCGGCTACCGCTCCCTCGTCAGCGCCGAGCTGGTGAGCGGCGCGACGGTCCTGTCGGTCGTCGTCGGTGTCGCCCTCGCGGTCCACACCGCCTCGCGCCAGTACGGCTGGAGGGACCGGGCCGCCCAGGCCGTCTCCATGGCGCTGTTCAACGTCCCGGTGTCCATCGCCGCCCTTGCCGTGGTGCTGCTGGCCATCTGGCTGAACGAGCAGGCCGGTTGGCACTTCCTGTACGTCGCGGGGGAGAACTCGCCCGGCGTGGAAGGGTTCTGGGCGACGGTCGGTGACCGGCTGCTGCACCTGATCCTGCCGACGCTGACGCTCACCCTGACGGGGTACGTGGGCTACCACCTCACCCAGCGCTCCCTGCTGCTGGACGTCATCGGCTCCGACTTCGTGCGCACCGCCCGGGCCACCGGGCTCACACGTGCCCAGGCGATCCGCCGGCACGCCCTGCGCACCGCCCTGATCCCCACCGCGCAGTCCGTGGCCTTCAGCATCCCGGCCGTCTTCACCGGCGCGGTCCTCACCGAGACGATCTTCGGCTGGAACGGCATGGGCCAGTACTTCATCCAGACCATCGGCAAGAACGACGTGCACGGCACCGTGGCGGTCGCCGCCTTCGCCGCCGCCCTGACCGCGATCGGCGCGATCCTCGCGGACATCGCCACCGTTCTCCTCGACCCGAGAGTGCGGGTGAGCTGAGATGGGCACCCCTGTGAGTCCCGACGGGAGCTCCGAAGGCGCACTCGCCATCGCACCCGCGCGAGCCGCCGATCCGCCGCCCACCGGGCAGGCCGGGCCCACCGTGCACGCCGGGCCTGATGGGCGCGACGGGCGCGACGGGCACTACCTGGGCCGGCGCCGTCTCTACCTGCGGCGCTTCCTGCGCAACCGGATCGCCGTCGCCGGCGTGGTGATCTTCCTGCTGCTCGTGCTGTTCAGCGCGCTCGGCGACCTGTTCACCCCGTACGGCTACGCGGACGCCGACTTCTCGGCACTGACCCAGGCCCCCGGCGCCGAGCACTGGTTCGGCACCAACCAGGGCGGCAACGACGTCTATGCCGCCGCCGTGCACGGCCTCCAGCGCTCGCTGGTGATCGCGGTGAGCGTGTCCGTGCTGACCGTCGCCATCGCCGCGGTCGTGGGCGCGGGCGCGGCCTACTTCGGGGGCCGGGTGGAGAAGGCCACCCTCGCCGTCATCCACTTCCTGCTGATCGTGCCCTCCTTCCTCATCCTCGCCCTGGTCTCGCACCGGCTGGCGGGCGACTGGCGGGTCCTCATCCTCGTGCTGACGGTGTTCGGCTGGATGTCCACCGCGCGCGTGGTCTGGTCGGTGTCCACGTCCCTGCGTGAGCGCGACTACGTGCGCGCCGCGGAGTACATGGGCGTGCGTCCCCTGCGCATCGTGATGCGCCACATCATTCCGAACCTGGGCTCCCTGCTCATCGTCAACCTCACCCTGGGCGTGGTCTCCACCGTGCTCAGCGAGACCGCCCTGTCCATCCTGGGCTTCGGCGTGCAGACCCCGGACGTGTCCCTGGGCACGATGCTCGCCGACGGCGTGGGCACCATCACCAGCGCCCCATGGCTCTTCGCCTTCCCCGCCGGGCTGACCGTCCTGCTCACCGTCTCGATGACCTTCGTCGGCGACGGCCTGCGCGACGCCCTCGACCCCACGTCCACCACCGGCGCGGCAGGAGGCCGACGATGACCCTCGCACCCGCCCGCCGCACCGGGCCCGTGGCCGGGACCACCGAGCCCGCACCCGTCCTGTCCGTACGCGACCTGAGCGTCTCCTTCCCCTCCGAGGCCGGACCGGTGGAGGCCGTGCGCGGCATCGGCTTCGACCTGCTGCCCGGGCGCACCCTGGGCATCGTCGGGGAGTCCGGCTCCGGCAAGTCCGCCACCGCCCTCGCCGTCATGGGCCTGCTGCCGCCCACCGCGCGCCTCGGCGGCCGGATCCTCCTGGGTGGCCGCGACCTGGCGGCGATGGACGACAAGGGCCTCTCCCAGGTGCGCGGCAAGGACATCGGCATGGTCTTCCAGGACCCGATGTCCGCGCTCACGCCCATCTTCAGCGTCGGCCGGCTGCTCTCCCAGGCCCTGCGCGTGCACCGGGAACTGTCGAAGAAGGACGCGTGGGAGCAGGCGGTGGAACTGCTCGACCTGGTCGGCATCCCCGATCCGCGCGAACGCGCCAAGTCGTTCCCGCACGAGTTCTCCGGCGGCATGCGCCAACGCGTCGTCATCGCCCTGGCCATCGCCAACAAGCCCTCGGTCCTCGTCGCCGACGAGCCCACCACGGCGCTCGACGTCACCGTCCAGGCGCAGATCCTCGACGTGCTGCGCCTGGCCCAGCGCGAGACCGGCGCCGGCCTCGTCCTGATCACCCACGACCTGGGCGTGGTGGCGGGCCACGCCGACGAGGTCGCCGTCATGTACGCCGGACGGATCGTCGAGCACGCGAGCGTCGACGAGCTCTTCCGCCGCCCCACGATGCCCTACACCGCCCGGCTGCTGGCCAGCGTCCCCACCGTGGACAGCGGCGTCGAACGGCCCCTGATCCCGGTCGGCGGCGAGCCGCCCTCCCTGGTCGGCCTGCCCGGCGGCTGCCCCTTCGCGCCCCGCTGCGCGGTGGCCCTGGACGTGTGCCGGACCACCGAACCGGACCTGACCGCACCGGACTTGGCCGAGCGGGATCTGACCGCACCGGACCTGACCGAGCGGGACCTGACCGTACCGGACCTGACCGCACCGGGCGGGCAGCACGGCCGCGTCGCCTGCCACCGCGCGCAGGAGATCGCCGACGGAACCCTCGACCCGGCCGGGCGCGCCGATGCCGTGCCACCGTCCCGCGCCGGAGCCCGGACCGCCGGCGAGGTGGTCCTGCGCGTGGAGGACCTGGTCAAGACCTTCCCCGTCACCAAGGGGGCCCTCCTCAAGCGGCGGGTGGGAACCCTGCACGCGGTCAACCACGTCAGCTTCGAACTGCGCGCGGGCGAGACCCTGGGCCTGGTGGGGGAGTCCGGCAGCGGCAAGACCACCACGCTGCGCGAGGTGCTGCGGCTGCGCGCCCCCGAGGGCGGCCGCATCGAAGTGGCCGGCACCGACGTCGCCACGCTGCGGTCGGCGGCCCAGGTGCGCGAGCTGCGGCGCGACGTCCAGATCGTCCTCCAGGACCCGACGGACGCCCTGGACCCCCGCCTGACCGTCTTCGACCTGCTGGCCGAACCGCTCCAGGCCGCCGGTGTCGACCGGACGGCCATCCGGTCCAGGGTCACCCGTCTCCTGGACCTGGTGGGCCTGGACCGCGCCATGGGCGACCGCTTCCCCGCCGCCCTGTCCGGCGGCCAGCGCCAGCGCGTCGGCATCGCCCGCGCCCTGGCCCGCGAGCCGAAACTCCTGGTCCTGGACGAACCGCTGTCCGCGCTGGACGTCTCCGTGCAGGCCGAGATCATCAACCTGCTCGCCCGGCTGAAGCACGAACTGGGCCTGGCGTACCTGGTGGTGGCCCACGACCTGGCCGTGGTGCGCTACGTCTCCGACCGCATCGCGGTGATGTACCTCGGGCACATCGTCGAGTCCGGTGCCACCGAGGAGATCTTCGCCCGGCCCCGGCACCCGTACACCCAGGCCCTGCTGTCGGCGATTCCGGTGCCCGACCCGGAGCGCGAGCGCCACCGCGAGCGCATCGTCCTCGCGGGCGAGCAGCCCAGTGCCACCCGGCTGCCGGAGGGCTGCGTGTTCGTCGACCGCTGCCCGCTGTACCGGGAGGCCGACGAGAGCGTACGGGCCCGCTGCCGCACCGAGCGGCCGGCGACCGTCGCCGCCCCGGACGGCTCCGACCACCAGTACGCCTGCCACGCGGCCTGACACCCGTCCCGTCCCACCCCCGTCCCACCCCCTTCTCGCCGATTCCCACCAAGGACATCCCATGCGTCGAAAGCTCGCCCCGCCCCTCGCGCTCGCCGCGGCCGTCCTGGTCGCCGCCACCGCGTGCTCCTCCTCGACCTCCTCATCGTCGTCCTCCGCCGGTGGATCCTCCGGGCCGAACGCCACGAACGCCGCCAAGGCCGCGTCCTCGGTCACCGACTACAACCCCCAGCCGTACGAGAACATCAAGGACGGCGGCACCTACACCACCGCGGGCACCTTCGACGAGCAGGGCAACCCCTTCAACGTCAACGGCACCCTGAACGCCTCGCGGATCTGGTCCTGGTACAACGCCCACGCCATCACCTACTCGCCCACCGGCGAGGTCCAGTACAACCCGGACTACTACAGCGACGTGAAGGTCTCGGTCGAGGGCGGCGACCAGAAGGTCGTCATCACCCTCAACCCCAAGGCCGTCTTCAACGACGGCACCCCCATCGACTGGCGGGCCATCGAGGCGACCTGGAAGGCCGACAACGGCTCGGACAAGGACTACGCGGCCGCCTCCACCGACGGCTACGACCGCATCACCTCCGTCACCCGGGGCGCCGACGACAAGCAGGCGGTCATCGCCTTCAAGGGCGTCAACGCCGCCTGGTCCGCGCTGTTCACCACCTTCCTGCACCCCCAGGCCGCCACCGTCGACAACTTCAACAAGGCGTACGTCAAGACGGCCCACCCCGAATGGGGCACCGGACCGTACACCGTGGGCACCTGGGACGAGCACTCCGGCAACATCACCTTCGTGCGCAACCCCAACTGGTGGGGCCGGCCGGGCAAGTTGGACAAGCGCGTCTACGTCAACCTGGAGAACACCGCCTCGGTCAACGCCTTCAAGAACGGCGAACTCGACTACGCCCCCGTCGGGACCGCGGAGAACCTCAAGCAGGTGAAGACGGTCAAGGACGCCGAGATCCGCAGCGGCGGCAGCCCCTTCGAGTACGCGCTGTACCTCAATGCCAAGTCCCCGTTCCTCGGTGACGTCCAGGTCCGCAAGGCGGTGCAGGAGAGCATCGACCGTCCGCAGATAGCGAAGATCCGGTTCCAGGGCCTCGACTACACGGAGCCGCTGCCCGGCTCGGCGGTGCTCTACAGCTTCCAGCAGGGCTATCAGGACAACGTCGCCGCTGTCCTGAAGTACGACCCGCAGGAGGCGCGGAAGACCCTGGACGCGGCCGGCTGGAAGCCCGGAGCCGACGGCATCCGCGCCAAGGACGGCAAGCAACTCGAGCTCGGCTACACCATGCTCGGCGACGAGCCCATCGAGAAGGCCATCGCCGGAGCGCTCACCGCGATGCTCAAGGGCGTCGGCGTGAAGGTGAACGTCAACAAGGTCTCCGAGAACGACTTCTCCAAGGTGCTCAGCGACCGCCGCTTCGACCTGTTCATCTCCGGCAACCGCTCGACGGATCCCTTCGGCGCGCGGTACCTGTGCGACTTCTACTGCTCGGACCGTGACTCCAACATCACCGGAACCGGCACTCCCGAGCTGGACAAGGAGATCCGCGCCACCGGCGAGATCGCCGACCTCGGGCAGCAGATCGAGGCCGTCAACAAGGTCGAGCAGAAGGCCCTCCAGCAGTACGCCCTCCTGCCGCTCTACAGCGGTCCCTCCACCTACGGCATCAGGAAGGGCCTCGCCAACGTCGGTGCCGCCATCTTCTACAGCCCGCTGCCCGAGACCATCGGCTGGCAGAAGTAGCACCGGTGTTCCGGCGGCCTCGTCGGGAAGGAGTCGGGAGCGCAACAGCCCCGACGAGGGCCGGCGGATCACCAACGGCCACAGCGCCCTCAGGCTGGAGATCGGCGGCTGGGCCACCGACAGCGGCGCCACGGCTGGCCGCGCTGGGCGGGGCCGGCCCGTCTCGGCCGGAGCGGACGCGGGTCGCATCCGCTCCGGCCGGGGCGGGCGTCAGCTACGGCTTCAGCTCGTAGTAGCGCGCCAGATAGGTGATGATCTGTTCGGTGTAGGGGACCAGCCGCGGGAACCGCGTGGCCACCGCGTCCCGTACGGCGGCGGCGAACTCCTGGTTCGTGGTCGCGTGCTCCTTGACGTACGGCTCCAGTTTCCGGATCAGCTCGTAGTCGCTGGAGACGTTCTCGGCCCGCATCGCCTTCTCGACCGGGGAAGCGCCCTCCGGGACGACGGCCGGGAGCTTGCGGCTGACGAAGGTCACCCGGTGGAACACCCGCCAGCACGGCGGTTTCTTGTCGGACTGCTGTGCCTGGCGCAGGGCCGCGGCGTTGGGGTGGTCGCTTCCGCTGAGCCACAGGGGATCGACGACCTTGCCGTAGAAGTCCTCGAAGTTCTCCTTGTCGGCGTCGAGGTAGAACGTCATGAACCGGTACGCGTCCACCCGCCCCGGGACCTCGACCGGGTTGCCGTTCTCGTCGAAGACAGGGGTGTTCGCGGAGTCGTACCGCTGCATGTCGCCCGCCGGGTCGCAAACCACCTCCAGGCCGAAGGTGCGGGTGGCCTCCCTGGCGCGGGCCCGGGTGCGGTGCAGGGCCCCGCCGACCGAGCCGTCGACCTGGAGGGCCGCACCCACACCGAAGATCTTGACGCCGCCCGAGGCGGAGAAGGAGGTGGAGCCGGTCAGGTCGTACGAGCCCGAGGTGACCTCGGTGACCACGTCCGTGGCCTCCGTCGTCTCGGCGAAGAAACCGCCGTCGGCCGACCACACATAGGTGTTGGCGATGTTGCGCCGGGCGAAGCCTCGGGCGGTCTCGGTGTCCTCGGGAGCCTTGCTCTCCGGCTCCCGCAGGGGGCCGACGAAGTCACCGAGGAGTTTGCGGGCCCTGCCCGCTGTCGGGTCCTCGGCGTGGGTCTCGGTGGAGACCGTGTCGTAGTACGCCCGGAGGCGCTGCTGCTCCTCGGTGATGCGGCGCTTGAGCGCGTACGCCTCCCGGGGCTTGTGATAGCTGTGCTCGCCGTTCGTGGGCGCCCCGTCGTAGTGGGGGTCGGGCACCGGCCTGCCGTTCTCGTCGAAGCCGATCGTCCCGTCCAGGGTCCCCTGCTTGGTGTAGAGCGGGTTGATCGGGAACGGCAGGATGTTCCAGTCCCGGGGGATGTCGGGGTTCGGCAGGATCCGGTACGCGACCAGGGCCTGGTTGTGAGCCAGCCGCAGGGCGAAGAGATCGGCGGTCTCGGACTGCACGAGCGCGTACCCGGTGTTGGCGGGAAGGAAGCGCCGCCCGTTGAAGGTGTTGCCGAGGTGCTCCGGGTCCTCCCAGCCGCCGGACAGACCCACCGAGGTGGCCCGGGTCGTGTTACGGCCCTGGGACACCGTGGTCTCGTCGCCCCAGGCGTTGGAGTACTCCAGACGGCCCCCGCCGGAGAGGCTGACACCTCCCTCCGCGATCGGCTTCGCGGTGCCCATGCCGAGCGGGGCCGTGATGAGCAGGGTGCTGACGTCCACCTCCTTGGCGAGCGAGAAGCCGAACGCCGCGTCCACACTCCGCTCCCGGGCCGAGGAGAGCGTGCTGACCACCTGGTCGGCCTGGGCGAAGGTCACGGAGGACGCGTTGAGGTAGGTGAAGTTCCGGGGATTCTTCGTGGGAACCAGATTTTCCGAGGGAACCGGGGGGGCACCCTCGACGAATCCGATGATCTGCGGGTCGAACTGGACCTGGCCGACCCACTCCGTGAGCAGATCACCGATCTTGTAGCCGGTCACCAGCCGCCAGGAGCCGTCCCGGAGGAAGCCGTAGCAGCGCTTGAGCACCCCGCGGGTGCCGCGGCCGCCGTCCCGCTGGATGTCGGCGTACTCGGTCACCGCCGGGGTCCCGCTGACGGCCCGCGCGTAGCCGGTGGTGACCTTGGAGAAGACGGGCCGCACCTCCACCGTGTCCCCCGAGATGGGCGCCGTGGACAGCACGGGCGAGGGCCGCCGCGCCTCCGGGCCGGACAGCACCAGGTCACAGCCGCGCAGTCCCCGGTCGGCCAGGGTGCCCGCCGCGTCCTCCGTGGAGTCGTCGTCGAAGGGGTAGTACGCGAGCAGGTCCTCCTTCTCGCCCCGCAGCCGGGTGAAGAGATTGTCGAGGATCTGCTCCTCGGAGCGCGCGGTACGCCAGACGCGGACCTCCTCCAGGGTGCCCGTATAGCCCTCGTGCACCTCCTCGCCCGCCCATCGGCCCGCCAGGGTGAACTGCTCGTCGCCGTAGGTCGTCTCCGCCCCGGACGGCGCACCGGCGGCAGGCGGCGCCGAGGGCGTGGGCTGCCCGTCGACGTAGAGCCGGAACACACTGCCCCGGGGGTCCGGGTTCTTCTCCCAGACCACGCCGCGCAGCCGTGCCGGGTGCGAACCCGTGTCGTCGTGGGCGGTGTTGCCCTCGTTCTCCTCGAAGCGCCAGCGGGCGGCGAGCCCCTGGACCCGCGTGGTCGGTTCGGCCCCGAGCTGGGACATCTCGCGGGCCGTGTTCCAGATCCGCACCTCGCTGATGAGCCCGGTGAAGGGCTGGGCCTCCGCGCCTTGCCAGGCGCGGCCGATCTCCAGAGCCCCTTCACCGCCGAGGGGCGCGGCGCCGCGGTGGCGGACGGTGCCCGCGTCCCGGCCGTCGATGCTGAAACGGATGTCGAACCACTCCTCGGTCAGGACCGACTCGACGACATCGACCTTGTGGGTGGCCGGGGTGCCGGAGGAATCCGTGACCGTGATGTCCTTGGTGCCGCGTTGCTCCTGGAGCGACTGGCCCGCCTTGCGCACCACCGCCACACGGTGGAAGACACCGGGAGTGACCGCCTCCGTCGAGGTGTGCCGGACCACGGCCCCGTCGGCGGTCTCCATGGCGAGGACGAGACGCCCTTCGGCGTCGAGCAGCAGCTGATACGGGACGTGCCTGCCCCGGCCGTCGGCGATACGGCCCTTGGAGACCAGGCCCTGCGGCGCGCCGAGCGCCGGGGTCCGGAAGAACACCTCCAGGGTGAGGTCGCGGGAGAGATTCAGCGCCTCCGTGTGCGGGGCCTCCAGGGACGCGTCACCGTCGAACGACAGGGCCCACGACTGCTCGAAGGCGGCGGCGACATGGGTCCACCTGCCGTCCGGCACGGTGGCCCGGCTGGTCACGAAGCGGTCGCCGACCCCGGCGACCAGCGGCCTGCCGCCGTCCGGTGCCGCCGCGCCCAGGGCGAGGGTGTACCTCGACCCGGGCACCTGGGCGTGCACCAGACGCGCGAACCCGCCGGGGCCGGGCTGCACCCACGCCTCCAGGGTGAGGTCATCGGCCGCGCGGACCGCGCCGTGCCGCTCCCCGGGCAGCGAGGGCGGCCGCGAGACCTCGGTGAAGGACAGGGCGCGCCCCGGGATGTCACCCCACCAGCGGGTGGGCCGGGCGTCGGCCAGGTCGGCCGCGGTGCCGTCGGGCACCTCGGCCACCGGCCCGGCCAGGGCGGCCGTCACCAGCCGCGAGCCGTGGCGGGCGGTGGCGCCTGGCCGGGTGTGCCGGACGAGCGAGGGATCGTACGAGACGAGGTGCACCGGTGTGCCGGGGGCCACCCAGATGTCGTCCTCGTCGGCCGAGAGCATCAGCTCGGTGGCGTCCCCGGCGGCTTCCCGCTCCAGGACGCGTACCCGCCCGCCGAGGCTCAGCAGGGCCCCGGCGGGGAGTGCCCGCCCGGCTGGCTCCTCCAGGGTGAGCAGATCGTCCCAGAGCTCCGCGACCTCGCCGAGCAGGGCGGGCTCGTCACGTGCGCCGTTGAGGGTCCTGACGATCAGATCGGCGCGGCGAGGCATCAGCGGCCAGGTCTCCCTCTCGCCGCCGGACGCGGCGCCGCCGTCCCGCAGGGTCACGGTGCAGCGGCCGGGGTGCCCGCTCTCCGTCACCTCGACGGTGACGTCCTTGAGGTCGGTGCCGGGGTCGCGGGCGGTCAGCAGGATGCCGCTCCCGGTACCGGCCGGGAGCCGTTTGGCGGACCGGGCTACGCCGGTGTCGTAGTACGCGGCGGTGAAGTAGCCCTCCTCGTCGCGGAAGTACAGGCCCACATGGCCGGAACCGCTCTCCAGCAGCGAGGGGGCGGCCGTGGCCCGGGCGAAGGTGAGCAGCGCCCCGGACCAGCCCAGTCCGAGCCGGTCCCGGCCGAGCTGCGGCATGGGCAGGCTCAACGCGCTGCGGCCGCGAAGCCCGCCGGTGAGCCTGCCCAGCTCGGCCTGCCGGGCCTCCAACTCCCCTTCCAGGCCGGTGATCGCCACGTCGAAGACGCCGCGCTCGTCGCGTACCCGCTCGGCCTGCCGGACGCGCTCCTCCAGGGCGGTGACGGCATCGCGGGCGTCGGCCAGGGGCTTCTCCAGGCCGGTGGGGGCGTGGACGGGGACGGAGACGAGTGGCGTCCCGGTGTGCGGCTTGCCTTCCACCGAACCGTAGGGCGTCCATGCCGCGTCGCCCCGGTCGCTCGCGAGGTAGCAGCGCCCGTCGCCGACGAGCACGATCTGCTTGGCGATCCCGTACGGCCGCAGCCAGTAGTTGAAGTCCGCGACGAACGTGGGTGTGAACCACTCGTCGTCATAGCTCCAGGTGCGCAGATTGCTCCAGCGCAGCGCGGTGGTGCCCCGGGCGGTGTAGTGGAGCCGCAGTTTCGTCCGCAGGTTGACGTAGGAGAGGTGTTTGCCGGAGCGCGAGACGTTGACGATCCACAGGGCGCGCTCGTCCTCCGGGTCGTCGGTGAAGGAGATCCCCGGGGTGCCCGCCGTGTCCTTCGTGACCGCCAGATACACCGACTCCGCTGTGGTGGTGCCGCTTGCGGCGACCCCGGCGGGGAACTTGAGCAGGCGCATCCGTGTGTCGAGGTAGGTGTGGTCGTCGGTGAGCTGGGCGGTCTTCTGCTGCTGGGCGGTGAGCTCCTGCTGGAGCGCCGGGAGCCGGGCCGCGTCCGCCTCGGCGGCGGCACGGGCGTCGACTGCGCTCTGCAGCCGCCGCTTGAGCGTGTCGACCGCCTCCTCCACGACGGTGATCTCCTTCGGGTCCACCGCCTCCACCGCCTCGCCGAGGAGCGGCAGTTCGACCGCGTCCGGGAGCTGGACGAGGCGGCCGTCGCGGGCGACGGCGAGATCGAGCGCGGCCACACAGCCAGGGCCGCCGTCACCGCCGCCGTCCGGGGCCGCCACCCAGGTCAGCAACACCCGGGCGTGCTTCTTGAGCGGCCTGGGCTCGGCCGAGTGGCCGGTGACCGCCCGCTCCTGTTGGTGGTACAGCACCGCCGCGAGTCCGGAGCCGACCGTGCGGCCCGGCACCGAGAAACTCTCCCTGCGCACCCCCGGGTGGTCGCCGATCGGCGCCCCGGAGGTGATCCAGCGGGGCCCGCCGTGCAGGGTGCCGTGGGCGGCCGAGTCCGTCTGGTCGTACAGCTCGGTGCCGGAACCGGCGTCGAACCGGTAGTAGGCGGTGAGCCCCGACTCGTCGCCGATGAGCCGGTACGAGCGGTCCCGCTCCAGCTCGTCGGCGCCCCGGGCACGGTCCCAGATCCGGATCTCGTCGATGACGCCGGTGAAGAACGAGCCCACCACGCCGTCCTCGCCGGCCCTCGCCCCGATCAGCAGCCGGTCCCCGCCGGGGCCGACCGGCGGCAGCTCGGCCCCGTCACCGCGGGACCCGTCGACGTACAGCACGGCCGTGGTCCCGTCGTGGACCACGGCGATGTGTGTGTACGAGCCCTCGACGGGCACCGGGACCGAGGAGACGGCCTCGGTCCCGCCACCGGCGTGGCCGAGCCGCAGGAATCCCTCGTCGTCGATGCGCAGCACGATCCCGCCCGCCACGACGGTGCCGCCGGTGGCGGCGGGGCTGAGCCACATCTCCAGGGTGTAGGGCCCGCTCCCCGGCGGCGGCGTGGTGGCCGGGACACTGAGGTACGCGCCGGTCCCGTCGAACTCCAGCGCGGTCTCGGCGAAGCCCTCCGTCGTGGCGACCGGCACGAGCCCGGCCCCGGTGAAGGGGCACAGCCCGGGGCCGCGTTCGAGGACGGCCTTGCGGTACACCGGGTCCGGGCTGGTGTAAAAGCGGGTGCCCTCCGTGTCGAACAGGCCGTCCGCGCCCTGCTCGACGTTGAGCGCGTCGATCCGGCCGGTACGGTCGTTGTGGACGAAGAACTGCCAGCGGCGCACGTCGTGCACGGCGGTCGGCAGCAACAACGCGGTGAAGCGCCCGCCGTTGATGCGTCCGGCGAAACCGAGCTCCAGCGTGGGCTCGTGGAAGTCGTTGCCGTCCATGTCCCGGGTGCCGAGGCTGTCCTTGGCCGAGTCCGGCAGGGTGCGGTGGCGGCTGCGCCGGTAGCGCACCTCGGGCGCGGGGCGCAGCCGCCCGCCCACCAGCAGGAACCGGTCGCACAGCAGGGCATCGCGCACCACGGGGACCGCCGAGCCGGTCGCCGGGGCGCGGACGGTGTCGTCCCGTGCCGCGCCGCCGGAGCAGCCGCCGCCGGTCAGATGGAAGAGCGCGTCCTCGTGCCCGTCCCCGACCGACTGGCGGAAGACATGGACATGTTTGCCGTCGGAGACCGCCTGGAAGGGGACGTCGGCGGTCAGCCGGGCGGTGGAGGACAGGAAGCCGTCCACCTCGTCCGCGCCGAGGACCTCGGCGGCACCGGCCTCGGTCCGGGAGCCCGCCTTGACCCGGGGCAGCGCCAGCGCGCCCGTGACGCCGTATCCCGCGCGCGCGATCTCGCGCGGGAAGCTCAGCTCCGCGGGTTCCTCCGGCCAGTACGCGACATCGAGCCCGGCCTCCGCGGCGTGCTCCTGCCCGTCGGGCGCGTCCTGGGCGCGGTCGGGGTCGAGGACGCTGTAGAAGATGCGGCGGGTGTCGTCCATGGCGAACGCCACGGTCGTTCCCTGGTGACGCACCATCGTGGTGTGCAGGTACCGCCGGTCGTTGTAGATCTTTGTGCGGGAGCTGTCGGACGGCATCCAAACCCCTGTCTCGGCTGCCAAGAGATGGCCGGGTGCGGTGCCGGGTGCGGCACCGCACCCGGCCATCTCGTCAACCGAGGAGGGAAGGAAACGTCACGGAGAGGAGTTGTCCGGAAACCGACAGTGGTTTGCCCTGTTGTCCCGAGGTCTTCTCCCGTGCACCCCGGGACGGCCGGGTGCGGCGCCCGGTGCCGGCGGAGACGCCCGGTGGCCGCGCTGGTGGCCGCCCCGGACGATCCGTGGTGGGAGGCGCGGGCGCTGCACGCCAGGCCCTGCCCGGCCAAGGGCCGCATCAGCGTGTGAACGTACCCCCGGCCGCCCCATCCGAACAGCGGGCGGCCCGACGGCAACGACGACCAGGGCGACGCCGTCGACCCGCCGCAGCCGCCCCGGCCGGGCCGGACCGCGTTCGTGCGCGGGGCCGCCGACCCGAACGGCTCGACCAGCACCCTGTACTCCGATGTCCTCGGCGCGCTCGGCGTACTCAAGGTCGCGACCGCCGACCGGTTCCAGCGTTCGGCCGGCAGGACTACGGTACCGAGACCTGATCGTCCGGGCCCGCACCCAGCTCGGAGGCCCGATCGTGCTGGTCTGGGACAACCTCTCCGCCCATCTGATGCCACCGATGAAGGAGTTCATCACCGCGAGCAGCGATTGGCTCACGGTCTTCCAACTCCCTTCGTGTGCACCGGATTTCAATCCGCAGGAAGGGATCTGGGCGCTGATGAAACGAGGGATCGGCAACCTCGCCGTCGTCAACGTCGACCACCTGGCCAAGTCCGTCAAGCGACGCCTCGAGAAGATCCAGTACCGCCCCCATCTGATCGATGGCTGCCTTGCGGGCGTGGGTCCGATCATGGACGGTTGATCACGACCGGACCCGACATCACGCTTTAAAGTTCAGTGTTCTGACGTGCCGCCAGATGTGGTGATGGTTGTCTGCTTCGCGGTCCCGGCGGCTGGACCGCCAGATCGGGACGGGTGAGCTTCAGGCGGTCAAGGGTGTTCCGGACAGCGGCGCGCCATAATCCGCCAGATTCAGGAATGGCCCAGGCTTGCTTGTCGAGATCGGATTTGATGGTCCGGCGATTGTATGCCAACTGCGGGGACTGCCAGTGGAGGACGGCCCATGGGCGACACGGTAACGGTGAAACTGACCGTTGACGACGGGCGGTTGGACAATCCGTTCGGCACGCGAATCCAGGACGACGACCGCGACCCAGATGACCTGGACAAGCGGCTCCAGGGCGGCGTGCCGCTCGCCCGCCACCACATCGTGCCGTGCAACCGACTGATCCAGTTCTGGAATACCGTCATCAGGTTGGAGTACAACAAGCCGAAGTCTCCACTCCGGGGCGACCTGGTGGCTCTGGTGTCCGTCCTGTCCGTGCAATCCCGCTGCTACGAAGACCTCAGTTACCTCGCAGCTGACTTCGACAGCATCGACGCGTTCGCGGCGAACTTCAGAGACGGCTACCGGCACGGTGACGGCGCGCAGAGCCCGGACGGCCGAGACGATCTGGTGCGGCTCTTCGAGTGGCTGCCGGGGAACCTCTTCATCGGGCCGACAGGTGGCAGGCGCTATGACGACCCCCACGACGGCTTCGAGGGCACGTGCGCACTGGTTGTCGGAAGGGATGCTTTCCACCACCGTGACAAGGCCAACAAGCTCCTGACGAGGTACCTCGCGGATCCGGCGAATTTGCAGAAGACCGGGAGGAACTTCCTCAAGCTGCTGCGCAGCGCCCTGGTCCCGCCCACCGGCCTGTGGGCACTCAAGGCGGCCAACTGGCAACGGCAGGGCAAGCAGTCGGCCGCGTGCCGGTTCGGCATCCACGGCGCAGCGGCGCATTCCAGCGCGGCAGCCGCACTTCCCGGAGACGACCCCGTCACCCAGATCACCATCAACAACCGGACCCTGGACCTGGAGATCTGGTACCAGGAGGACGGCTGGACCCGAACACGCGGCAGTGCCCAGGACATTCCGATCGGCGACCTCCTCAACTACCTCGCCCAGAACTGGACGGGCAGCGACCTCCCGAAGGGTCTGGCGGACCTCACCCTGAGCAATCTGACGCTGGAGGTCCTGACCGGCCCCGACGGCTCGGAATGGACCTTCACCCTCGCCGCCCAGACGCAGCTCGGCGACGTGACCCCGGAGCTGCTGGTCGACATCCGCCGGTCCACCCTCGGCGACGGCGGCCCGCAGGAGGCCACCGTCACGGTGTCCGCGGCGGTCGGCGTCGACATCGGTGACGCCGGGTACCTCTGGTTCGACGGCGAGATCGCCCACACCTCGGGCGGCGGTTACACGGTCTCCGCGGCCTGGAACGCCGACGAGGACGAGACGGTCTCCCCGGCAGACCTGGCCGGGCCACTCGGCATCGACCTGACCGGCCTGCCGAGCGCCCTCCAGCCCGTCCTGACCTCGGCGGCCCTGCGCTTCGACACCGGAACCGGCACCCTGGTGCTCGCCGTCTCGACGGAGCACACCCGGTGCGTGCTCGCCGCGGTCCGCACCGGCGCGTCGGGGTACGCGTGGGCGGCCGCGCTGGAAGCGGTCGTTACGGCGAAGGCATCGGACCTGCCGCTCGTGGGGCGGCTGATCCCCGCGGAGGACGACATCCAGCTCGACGGTGCGACCGTCTCGGTCTGCGCCCGGCAGTTGACGCACGATCAGCTCGCCACGCTCAACGAGGCCATCGCGGCCACCGAGAGGGACGCCGCCACGCTGCCGCGCTTTCCGGACCCCGACGCCGGGTTGGATGAGGGGGCCGCACTCTCGGTACCCTACGAGATCGGCGGAGTGGCGCAGACCCCGCTGGTCGCAGCCTTCCCGACCTCATCATCGTCACCGACTCCGCGCGGGCCCGCCACGACGTCCGCCGGGCCGACCGCCTGGGTCCGGCTCGACCGGACGCTCGGCCCGCTCACCGTCACCCGACTCGGCCTGAGCTACCAGGACGGCACCGCCTGGGTGCTGGTCGATGCCTCCTTCACGGCCTCGGGTCTGCAGGTCGGCGCCGACGGGCTCGGGCTCGGGCTGCTCATCGACGCCGACATCTTCGAGGTGCGCACCCGGCTGGACGGACTGGGCGTGGCCTTCGACAGCCCGCCCGTGGAGCTGGCCGGGGCTCTGGTGGTGCGGCAGGACCCGCCGGCTCCGTACGACCTCCAGGTCGAGGGCGGGGTGATCATCAAGACACCGCCGGTCACCATCTCCGCGCTGGGCGGGTACTCCCACCAGAGCCACGGGTTCGCGTCGATGTTCGTCCTCGGGGGGCTGTCCCTGTCGGGTGAGGGATTCGGCCCACCGCCGTTCCGCGTCAAGGGACTCGTCGCGGGGTTCGGCTACAACAGCGACCTCAAGCTGCCCGCGCCGGACGCGGTGGACAGCTTCCCGCTGGTGACCCTGGTCAACGGCGACCAGTCCGACACCACCCCGCTGGAACTGCTGGAGCGGCTCGACCAGGACGGGTGGGTGAGCCCGCGCGCCGGGGAGGTCTGGGGCGTGCTCGGGCTGCGGTTCACCACCTTCGAACTGGTGGACTCGACGGCCCTGGCAGTGGTCGAGTTCGGAAACGACTTCACTATCGCGCTGCTGGGCGTGACGACGGCGTCCTTCCCGCCCGAGGGGTTTGCCTTCGCACGGATCCGGATCGACCTGGAGGCGCTGTACCAGTCCTCCCAGGGTCTGCTCGCGCTGACCGCCACCCTCACCCCGCAGTCGTACCTCATCGACCCCGCCTGCCGGTTGACGGGTGGCCTGGCCCTGCGGCTCTGGCTGGGCAGCAGTGGCCACGACGGGGACGCGGTCCTCACCATCGGCGGCTACCACCCCGCCTACCAGCGGCCCGCGTGGTACCCGGACGTGCCCCGGCTCGGCTACGGCTGGTCGGTGTCGGACGCCGTGTCGATCCGCGGTGAGGCGTACGCGGCGCTGACGCCGTCGGCCATCATGGCGGGCGCGTCGCTGAAGGTGAACTTCCACGCCGGTCCGGTGCGGGCCTGGCTCACCGCCTACCTCGACGCCCTGGTCCAGTGGGCACCGCTGTACTTCCGGGTCGACATCGGGGTCGACGTCGGCGTGTCGATCGACCTGTGGCTGTTCACCATCACCGTGGAACTCGGCGTCGACGTTCACCTGTGGGGGCCGCCGGTCGGGGGCGAGGCGGTCTTCCACGTCCTGTGGTTCCACATCGCGATCCCGTTCGGCTCCGACGGGCAGTGCGCCCCGCCGCCGCTGAACTGGGCGCAGTTCCTGTCCCGGCTGCCCGAGCCGGCGCAGGTGGTCCGGGTGAACGCCCTGCAGGGGCTGCTGCCTCTGGGGCCCGCCGCCACCGGAACGGCGGATCCGGCGGGGGCCGACTGGGCGGTGTCCGCGCACGGCTTCGCCTTCACCGTCTCCAGCGCCGTGCCCGCCTCGGCGCTCTTCGTCGCCGACACCTCCGTCACCGGCGCCGAGCAGCTGCTGAACATCCGTCCCATGGCCCGCGCCGGCCTGACCTCCCAACAGGTCCTGACCGTCCGGCGCGGCGAGGAGACCGTCGACATCCGCACCGACGGCTGGCTGGTCGAGCCCGTCACCACGGACGTTCCCAAGGCGCTGTGGGGCGAACCGGTCGACGGGGCCCCGCCGCTGCCCGAGGGCGGAAACGACGTGGTACCGGGCCAGTTGACCGGGCTCAAGGTCACCGTGCCGCCCGCTGTCCTCTCCGAACGCGAACTGACGGCGACGGAGCAGGCCCTGTCCGTCGAGGACCTGCCGGACGGCCCGCTGCCGATCGCCGACGACGCACCGGTGGGCCCCACGCCGCACGCGTGGCAGGCCGGCGATCCGAGCGTCGTGGGCATCGTCACCGCGGAGATCACCTCGGATGCCGTGACGGCCGCCCGCACCGAACTCACCACGGTGCTCGCGGCCCTGGGAGTCGGCGCCGGATACGACGACCCGCTCACCGGCTTCCAGTCGATGGCCGCGAACGACCTCGTCGCCGAACCCCTGCTCGTGTCCGCTCCGTCAGCGGCCTGATCTCCCGGGAGCCTCCGTGACCCGCCCGCACACGACCGACACGGCCGCCGACCGCCAGGTCATCCTGCGCGACTCCTACACCCCCGCCCTGGCCGGCGGGGCCTACACCATCGACGTCACCCACACCGTCGCCGACGGCGGCACCCCGCTGGGCGACCCGTTCGCCGCCACCCAGGGTTTCGAGGTCCGAGCCCCGCGCTTCTCCCTCACGCCGGACGCGATCCACAGCAGCACTCCGCCGGCCGGCGCCCGGGGATCCTTCGCCGACCTGCTGCCCCACCTCACCCTGGAGCGGGCGACGCTGCCCTGGGAGCAGCCGCTGGCCGACGACGGGGTGCCCGGCCCCTGGCTCGCCCTGCTGGTCTTCGCCCCGGACGAGCTGCCCGGCGACCCGGCGTGCGAGGGCCGGTACGCGACCACGACCGTGCGCGACCTGCTGAGTAATCCTCCCGTCGGCGTGCTGCCGCCGGCCATCGACCCGGCCTCGGCCGCGGCGGATGTGCTGGACGGCTCCTGCCGCTATCTCGACGTACCCGCCGAGGTGTTCACCGCCGTCGTGCCCCGACGGGCGGACCTGCCCTTCCTCGCCCATCTGCGCGATGTCGTCGACCCGGCCGCGTTCCGCGCCGCGCGGATGAGCGAGGAGCTCGACCCCGGGCGGTACGCCGTCGTGGTCGGCAACCGGTTCCCCACCGTCTCCGGGAGCTACGCCGTGCACCTGGTCTCTCTCGAAGGGTTCGCCGACCACCTCGACGGCAGCCGGCCGGCGCAGCCCACGGTGCGCATGGTGTCGTTGTGGTCGTGGTCGTTCCAGCACGACGCCCAGCAGACCGACGCCGACAGCGACTTCGCCACCCGGACGGCCGCGATCGCCGCGGCAGGCAGCCACGACCCCGCCGCCCTGACCCTGCGCCTGCCACCGCAGCAGGCACCCTCCCCGCCACCTCGCAGCGCCGCCGAACAGGAGGCCCTGGACCGGCTGTCCATGGGGTACGTCCCCGTCGCCCACCACACGCTGTCCGGCGAACGCACCCACGCCTGGTACCGGGGACCGCTCACGCCCGAGGTCCCGCAGGCCATCACCCCGGCGCCCGACGTCATCAGCAGCGCGGACCAAGCCCTCGTCTACGTCCGTGAGTCCGGCGTCTTCGACGTCAGCTACTCCAGTGCCTGGACCCTGGGCCAGGCCCTCGCGCTCGCCAACCCCGACACGGCGGCCACGCTCAACCGCATCCGCCACGAGCTGCGGGCCGCTGGCGCCCGGCTGCTGCGCCCAGCCGCACCGGGGCCCGGGCAGTCGGCAAGCGACCGCTTCCACCAGTTGCTGGCCGAGGGGTGGGGCGACCGACTCACGGCCGCCCTGGCCGGGCCACCCGGACCAGCTCGCGCCGCGGCACCGCCCGCTCCGCGGCCACACCCCGCTGCGCCCGGCTCGCCGGCGCAGGCGGACCTGGACGCCCTGGTCACCCCGCTGCTGGCCGAGTACGCCGGTCCGCTGTCCGCGGCGACCGACCCGGTGACCCTGCTCTCCGCGCTGCCGTTCGACGCCCTGGTCACGGACGCCCGCATGCTGCCCCCGGAGAGCCTGCGCTTCTTCCACGTCGACCCCGCCTGGCTCCAGGCCCTCACCGACGGCCTGCTGAGCACCGGCCTGGTCACCGGTCTGGACGCCCGCCTGCAAGCTCGGCTGCGCGGCGTGCTCGCCGCCGACCGGGCCGACACCCCGCAGCCGCAGGCCGGCTTCCTGCTGCGCTCCCGCCTGGTGCGGGACATGCCCGCCCTGATCGCCGAGGCCCAGGACGCCGACGGAACGGTCATCCCGCTGCTGCTGCGCGGCAACCCGGCGCCCGACATCCTGTTCTGCCTGCTCCCGCAGGTGCCCGCGACCGTCTCCCTGGCCGAACCCCAGCACGGGCTCTCCTTCGGCATCGACCCCGGGGACGCCATCGGCCTGCGGTACCTCACCACCGGGAACGGGCACCAGACCGGCGCCACCATCACCGGCGAGCAGCTGACGGACATCAGCAGCTTCCTGCGCCCCGGCGGCGTGCTCACCATCGCGGCCGACGGTTCCGCCGCCGCGCTCGCCCCGGCCCTGGCGGACCGACTCGCCACCCTGGGAGAACTGCCCTCGGCCGCGGACTACGGTCCGGTCGACCACGCCCTCCAACTGCTCAACTCCCCCTACCGGATCACCTTCCGCCACCCCCAAGGACCCCAGCGATGACCGGCCCGCTCCTGGTACCCGTCGAGGTCGAGGCCCTCCTCGTCAACGACCACGTGCGCAACAACGAGCCCTTCCAGCGATGGCAGGCCGACTTCTACAACAACCTCGACGACCACCATGACCCGGAGCCCGCCCCGTTCGAGAGCGTCGACGACTTCGCGAGCGATCCTTCCAACAACGGCGTCTACCTCCAGTGGCAACTTCCCCAGGCGCTGCGCTCCGGCTACCTCGACCCGGTCTCCAGTGCGACGGTGTTCCCCCTGGTCCCCAACCGCTGGCTGGTCACGCGCTCGCTGCGCCTGCCGGGCCAAGGAGACGCGGCGCCCGAGGTCACCGGCTGGATCGTCGACGGCGACTTCAACGACCAGGGGAGCGGAGACGGCACCGCTCCCTACCTCGATCCGACGGCCACCGCTCCGGCACCGGCGTGGATCGGCCGCTCCTGGGACCTCGCCCAGGGGCCCTGGCAGGAGCCGAGCGGGCGGACGATGTTCCTGACCGCCGTCGGCTGCGGCCTCGCCTCCTTCTCCACCTACCAGCCGTACAACGAGAACGTCCTCTCCTTCCACGACCTCCTCGACGGCGTGCCCGAGCAGGCGGAGTTGAGCTACTCGGTCATCGGCTGGTACTCCGACCAGGACATCCTCGCCGCCGGCGATCTCCAGGCCCGGCTCGCCGAACTCGGCTGGAGCGCAGACCAGTCGCTGACCGCCGTGAGCCGATCGCTCTACACCGGCCAGGCCCTCGGCCTGTCCTGGGACAACCGGGCCGACGCCAACCCGCCGGACTCCGACCGCCCGGCCGACTTCACCGTGGATGCGGCCATCGGCCATACCACCGCCGACGCCATGAGCGCCCTGCCCACCACGGACGACCCCGCCGAGCACCAGCTCTGGACGGCCCTGCAATACGGCCTGCTCGATGAACTCGACGTCAGTCAGGCGGCGTTCGACCAGGCCACGCACGCCGCGTGGTTCGGCCCGGCCCCGCCGCAGTACCAGTGGGCGATCACCGATCGCGCACCCGGGCCCGGCGGCAGCGCAGTGCCGGCGGACGAATCCTGGCTCGCTCAACTCAACGCCGACCAACGCGACTACGACACCAAACTCGGCCAACTCACCGAACTGCAGAAGCGCTTGTACGGCCTGTGGTGGCTGGCCGGCCTCCCGGACAACGAGACCACCCCGGACTTCCGCACCGGCTACCCGGCGCTCAGGGACGACCTGGCCCAGAAGATCGCGGCCCTGCAAGGCGAGGTGGCCGGCTTGAGTGCCCAACTCCCGAGCGGATCAACGCGCGATGCTCTCCAGCAGAGCATCGCGGCCTACGCGGCGGCGCACGGCATCGTTGACAACCGCGAGCTCAAGCGCACCGTCTGCCCGCCGTTCTTCCACACCCCCGACCCCGCCATCGTGCTGCGCAACACCGGCAACAGTCGGCGCATCACCCGTGACACCGACCTGCCCTGCCGGACCCCCGGGCAGCTGGTGACCACCGTGACCATCGCCGGCACGCCGGTCACCGCTCCCGCCGACCCGCCCACCCCCGACCTCACCGGCCTCCCCGAAACCGCTGCCCTGACCGCACTGCTGGCCGAGCACTACCTGCTCGGCCGAGCAGCCGCCTCGCCCGCGACCGACCAGGACCAGTACGTCAGTGCCCTCGCCGAGGACCTGACCGACCCCGCCCATCTGATCGTCGGCACGGTGGCCGAATTCACCGAGTCGTGGCGCCAGCCCTGGATGCCGCTGTACCTGGTGTGGGAGATCGGCATCCACCGACTGCCCTACCGCACCGGAACCAGCGCCGGCGACGCCACCGACAACTGGGCCTTCGACGGCACCCGTTACCGCTGGCAGGGCACCGACCCGGCACCGCAGCCGGCCACCGTCCGGGGACGCAGCATCCTGACCGCCCTGCCGCCCTTCAACGCCGCCGCCCGCCTCGCACAGCACGCCTCCCGCCACCCGGACGCTCCCGCCGCCGTCAATCGGCTGCGCGAAGCCGTCGCGGGCCTCGACCTCGTCTCGCAGACCCTCGACGGGATCAACAACTGGTTCCTGCAACGGCGGAGCAGCATCCGACTGCCCGCCGGGGACGACGTGGCCGTCCTCGCCGGATCGCCCCGCACGCCGGTTCCCGCCCCCGGTGATCCCGACCAGGTCGACGCCCACTTCCAGCCGGTCCGGGCCGGCCAGTTCTTCCTCCGCAACGTCATGCTGGTCGACAACTTCGGCCGCGCCTGCGCCGTCACCACCACTCAGGACCAGCAGTTCGAACAGTGCCGCCCCTACAAGGCCGTCAGCGTCACCCCGGACGACGGAAAGATCGCGGCCGACACCCCGCCGGCATGCTGCTTCACCGAACTCCCGCCGCGGCTGCTCCAACCCGCCCGCCTCGACTTCACCCTGGCTCCCGAGACCCGGGCGGTGTGCGGCTGGCTGCTGGCCACCCACCTGAACCGCGCCGACCGCGCCCTGCTGGTGTACGGCGAGGACGGCGCCGCCCTCGGCGAACTCCGGTTCGTCATCACCCCGGACCACGACCGGGCCGTCGCCTGGCACCCCCTGCCCGGCTCCGCCCACCCCGACCTGGACGACCCCGACTTCGCCGCCGCCTACCCCGAACTCACCGCCTTCCTCAAGGCATTGCGTGACCGGGGGGCTCCCGCCTTCACGAGCCTGCTCGACGTCCTGGACGACGTCCTGAGCACCCGGGCGGCACCGGCGGGAGTCCATACCGAGCACTCGCTGACCGAACTGGCCGGCCGTCCGCTCGCCCTGCTCCGGGCCCGGCTGCGCTTCGAACTCTCCAGCGGCCTGCTCGCCTGCGGCAGCTGGGACCGCATCCTGTCCCCGGCGACCCGCGACTACCTCCAGGACCCCTGGAACATTCGCCTCGGCGACCCCGACCTCCCCACCGACGGACTCGTCGGCTTCTTCACCGGAGACGACTACGGTGTCCTCCACACCCACGGCAACCCCCCGCAGCCCGACCCGTACCTGAACCCCATCACCGGTGCGGAGCTGCGCCTGCCCACCAGCCTGGCCGGCGACGACGAATCCGCCGAGAACTCCGCCCGGATCACCCTGATCGCCGACCCCTGGCTCGCCGTTCACGCCATCACCGACATCCTGCCGAGCACCGCCCTCCAACTGCCCGACGACACCGTCCGCACCGCCCTGTCCCGGTTGCGCGTCGCCTTCCGGATGGACAGCCTGCCCGCCTCGGAACAGGCGGACCGGCTGGTCATGCCCACCCCTGCGGCCTGGCAGGGGACCTGGAGCTGGTCCCAGCGGTCCCGCCCCGCGGCCGGCGACGCCCGGGAGGCGGACGCTCCCGGCTGGGACACCTTCCCGCTGACCGCCGCCTCCTCGGCGGCCCGACTGCCCCATCCCACACCCGCCGCGCGCAGCGGATACCTCCAGCTCGCCGACGACCTGACCGACCGCCAACGGAGCCAGTCATGAGCCCCCTTCCCGAAATCGCCGCCGACTTCACGATCGACGACTTCACTCCCGATTGTTCATCCGTCGAGCACGGCGCGACCGTCACGCTGACCTGGAAGTGCACCGTCGGCCCGGACTACACCATCCACTACGGCGAGGACGAGCAGGTGGCGGTGAACGACCGCGTCGACGGGGACGGCAACGGCTCCTGGACGTCCCCCGCCCTCACCACGACCACCGCCTTCCTGATCTCCGGCGCCAGCACCATCGCCGGGCAGCCCGTCGTGCACACCCGCAGCACCGCCGTCATCGTGGCCACTCCCGACATGAACGTCGGCAACCTCTCGGTCAACGGCACGGCAGCTCTGATGGGAACCGTCCAGACGATCGAACCCGCGGACAAGTACACCGCGGGCACCGACGGTTTCCTGCACGGGTACGTCAAGACCACCGACGACACCTGCCCGGCCTTCCTGAGCGTCACCATCACCCCGCCGGGCCAGGGCAGCCCGGCCACCATCTCCGTGACCTCCAACTCCGCCGCGGGCGGCGTGAGCAACCAGGACGGACGCATCCTCGCCCCCGTGCCCGGCGGATCGACCGTCCACATCAGCGTCCAGTGCGACGCCGAGCACTCGCAGCAGTTGCTGTGGGTACCGCTCGGTGCCGGAACGCTGAGCTGAGCGACCCGTTCATCGACACCTGATCAGGAGCCACCCATGCCGCCTTCTCCGTACATCGTCAGCGCTTACAACGCACCGTCCGCCACTGGGGGAGGGACCGCCGGCTACTTCACCAGCAAGCGCGGCGACCTGGTGTACGACTGGGCCGGCAACACCGGCGTCCGGGGGCACCAGCCCGATGCATTCTCCAGCCTTCCCACCGGGTTCGCGGCCCGCCCGATCGTGCTGCCGCAGTCGGGCAGCACCACGGAGGCATTCTTCTTCGCCGGCAACCAGGTCGTGCTCTACGACTGGAGCCGGCAGGCGGTCGTCGGCAAAGTCACCGACATCACCAACAAGTTCAGCTACCTCCCTTTCGTCGAGGGCATCGACGCCGTCCTTCCGGCAGTCGGCGGGGACGACTACGTCTGCTTCTTCCGGGGCGGCCAGTGCGCCGTGTACGACGTGACCGGCGACAGCCAGGTCTCGGGCCCCCAGGCGATCTCGGCCTACTGGCAGGGCGCGGATCCGGCCTTCGACACGTCGGGGGTGTCTGCGGCGCTCCACCACCCGGGCGAGGACCGCGCCTTCCTCTTCGTCGACAACCGCTTCCAGGAGTTCACGCCCAGCACGGGCAAGGCCGTCGGAGCCCTGCGGAAGGTGTCCGACGGGCCGTGGAACGGGATCACGCTGCTCTCCCACGGGACGGTCTACGTGGGAACGAACAAGACGCTGGCCGTCGTGGACGTCGACTCCGGCGTGGTGGTCCGCCATGACGACGTCACCTGCGACGCGAAGATGCTGGTCGCCGCGAATCCGGGATTCGACCACCTGGTGTTCGGGGACAGCGACCTGGTGAGCAATCCGTCCAGTGTGGACAACCCCTGTGTGTCGGGTCAGCCGTGGTGCGGAAACGTCCTCGCTGTCTCCTATCCCGCCGACGACCGGGTCTACGCCATCGACAGCGACGCCCAGCTCAACGGGCCGGTGGGAATCCTGCAGTTCTACCCGGACAAGGATGGAGCGCTCCTCCGGGAGAACACCGTGCATGTCGACCCCGGCGACCTGTCGGTCGAAGGCGCAGGACTCAGTGGAAACGCTGCGTGCTTCGTTGTCGAAGATGAGGAGGGAAAGGTCTACGTCGATGGAGTCGACGCGTCCGCGGGGGGCACCCTGAGCGCATCGACGCCACTCAAGGGCAGGACGATCAACGGCCCCATCGGGTTCATTCCGTACGACAATGGAGGAGATTGCGGGTGTGTCATTGCAGGTGATGGCTATATTGCCTACGTAGATTCAGACGGCGGCCGCTCCGAGGAGGTCGGCTCCCTCAAGCAGTGCTTCGGCGGCTGCTTCAGCGAGAATTCGCGACTCGTCTATGGGCTGACCTACGACTCGACGACGATCGTGTTCGACCTCTTGGATCCCACTGGGTCGATGCGGACCATCAAGCGACTGGGCTACCACGTTGCGGTCAATCCCCAGGAAACGGCCATCTACCTCGTCCAGGACGGCCGGATCATCGCGGTCGACCCGGAATCCGGCGACATCCTCGGCGATCCGATCGCCGTCCCCGGTGCGGGTCAGGACGGTTTCATCCTCATGCGCCCCTGGGGCGGTGGCCAGTGACCGAATCCTCGCTCACCTACACCGTCCAGCCTGATCCCGACCCCTTGCAGATCAGCGGCGACTCGGCGACGGTGACCATCACCGTCGCCAACAACTCACAGCAGACGGTGCCTTGTGGCTCCTTCACGTTCACGCTGCCCATCGGATCCGGCGCGGAGGATCTCACGGAGAACCCCGACGGCATCGGGGAGATCAAGCCCAGCAACTGGACGTTCTCCCAGCAACCCGCCAGCAGCGGTGTCTTCGTGGCGAAGCCGTCGAGCCCGAAGGCCAAGATGATCCATCCGGGCGACATCCTGACCTTCACCCTGAACTCCATCGTGGTGAACGCGACCGTCGGAACCTGCGAGCTGACGATCGCGGAGGGCACCGATCCGGCACCCCCCGACCAGCGGATCCCCCTCGACAAGGTGCCGGCGGGAGTGGAGTTCACCGACTTCGCTCCCAAGCGCGAGACGGTCGCGCGCGGCAGTGCCGCCTCGCTGATCTGGAAGGCGACCAACCCACCGCCGCAAGGAGTGTCGTACACCCTGCAGTACGGCGCCGCGGAGCAGGTGGTCGTGGACAACCTCGAAGCCTGGGACTCGCCCCCGCTCTACCAGGACACCGAGTTCATCCTCCGCCTCAACGCCACCCGGGACGGCCAGCAGGTGGAGCACAGCCTCATCGCCCTGGTCACCGTCACCGAACCGGACCTCTACGCCAACGACCTGTCCGTGAGCGGTACCGCGCAGGGGCTCAGCGCGCCGCAGACCCTCCTGACCGGCACCGAGAAGCCGCCGGAGAGCTACCTGGCCGAGACGGACGGCCTGGTGTCGGGCTGGATCCACACGACCGACGGCGACGTCCCGGCAACCCTGAGCGTCAAGGTCACTCCGCCCCAGGGACCTGCCTTCACCACGAGCGTCGAGTCGTACAGCGATCCTGACACCGAGTACCAGACCAGGGAATGCCTCTACGTTCCCGTCCCCAAGGGCTCCAAGGTCGAGATCAGAAGCAGGAGCGACACCGGCGAACTGAACGCCCTCGTCCAGTGGTCCTCCTGGGGAGCAGGAAGGCTCGTGGCGCAGCCGTAGTACCACGGGACCCTGGCTTCAAACGCGCTCTCAACCCTTGACAGCCGTCGGTACCAGTGAGGTCTCCTCGCCGGCAACGGAACCCAATCCGTGAGTGTCATGAATCCCGATAGTCCCCGGGCGAGTTGGTGCAGTTCGGTGAGCTGCCCCGACTTTCGTGGAGTCCGCGATCGTGTGATCAAGAGACTTGCGGGTGTTGCTCCGGCTCGTCCAGTACGCCTGCTCGTACTCGTCGGGCGGAATGTAGTCGAGGGCGGAGTGGAGGCGCTCGCTGTTGTACCACGCGATCCGCTGGAAGACGGCCCGCTCGACCTCGTCGAAGTCCCGCCACGGCCCCTGGTGTTCGATCAGTTCGGCCTTGAACGTGTCGTTCAGGGCCTCGGCCATCGCGTTGTCGTACGAGTCCGCGACGGACCCGACGGATGCCGACGCGCCGACCTCGACCGGTCGCTCCGTGTTAGCGACGATCAATTGAATCCGCCCTGCGACCCGCGGTCGCTGTGGTGGATGAGGCCGGCGCCACTCGGGCAGCCAGTCGTCCAGCGACGGCGGCAGCAGGACCTGGTACGGGTCGAACGTCCTGAACCGCTTGTCCACCGCCGCCGGACGGCTCTGTGGCTGCTTCTTCTCGACCGGCTCGAGTTGGTCGGAGAGCCGGCGTGTGCGCCGCTGGTAGCGTTCGAGTAGGCCGGGGACCTGCTCGCGGAACGTCTGCCGCGGGCAGCCCAGGACCGGGCACACCATGCGCCGCACCCGAACCGAGGCCACGACCCGACGCCCGTCCACCGGCACATCCGCGACCACCCGCCCGTGGAAGTCGTGCACCTGCCCCGTCGGCTGCCCGCACACCGGGCACGGCACCGCATCATCCCTGGTGCTCGGACCGTGACTCCAACATCACCGGAACCGGCACTCCCGACCGATCGGAAGGCCGTCGACCTGCAGGACGCCGCGGGGTGACGCAGGCCCCGTCGGCAGCCGGGACGGACCCGTGCTCGTCATGACGTCACCGCCGACGACCTGGTGAGGGAGCACCGGCACGCGGAGGGCGGACATCGGCCGACAGCACCCGCTCTCCGCGGAGTTCCACGAGCCCGTCCCGATACACCTCGCCGATCCGCTCCGGTCCGCTCACCCTCCGGGGCGCCGCCCAGACGATGACCGACGCCACCAGCGCCCGGCCGATCCGCACCCCCGACACCCTGAGCCGTGCCTCACAACAATGGCCGGGTCCCCACGTCCGTCGACGTGGGGACCCGGCCACCAGCGCATCGGTGGACACCCGCTGACCCGGCCCCGACCTGGGGTGTGGGTGCGGGGGTGTGTGTGGCGCCCCGCCGGCCGGCGTGAGGTGTGGGCCGGCCGGCGGAGGAGGGTGATCAGGCCTGCGAGCGGCGGCGGGAGGCGACGACCGCGCCGGCGCCCAGCACGACGGCCGCGCCGGCGGCGGCGCCGAGCTGCCCGAGCGGGGCGGTCGTGCCGGTGGCGGCCAGCGAGCCGCCGGCGGCGCTCCGGCCGTCCGTGGTGGCGGTGGTCGTCGTCGCGGTGGTCGTCGTGCCGCCGGCGGCCGAGGCGGGGGCGACCGTGGCGTCGGAGGCCACGGTGGTGACCGCCTGGGTGGTGCCGGAGCCGCCCCGCGAGGTGTCCTTGGCGGTCTCGGCAGTGGTCTTCGCGGCGGCCTCGTCCTTGGCCCGGGCGGTGAACTGGCCCTCCTTCAGGAAGGCCCGGACGTCCGCGGTGCCGCCGTCGAGCGCGGCGAGGCCGGCCTTGCGGACCTCGGGCCCCCCGGCCTCGACGAGCTGCGAGACGTGGATCCGGTCATCGCTCGCCCGCAGCGGCTCCAGCTGCGTCTTCAGGAAGTTCTCGACGTCCGCCGCGCTGCCGGCGAGCGCCTTCTCGGCCGCCTCCCGGACGTGGCGGCCGGTGCCCGCGTCGGCGAGGACGTCCTGGACCTTGGCGCGGTTCTCGTCCTCCGCCCGGGCGACGTACTGGCCGGTCTTCAGGAAGGCGCGGACGTCCTGGATGGTGCCGGACATCGCGGCGTTGGCGGCCTTCTTCACCGCGGGGCCGCCGCGGGACATGATCTGGCTGAGCAGGACCCGGTCGTCGTGCTCGGCGGCCGTCTTCAGCCCCGTGTCGAGGAAGCGCTCGACCTCCGCGGCGGTTCCCGCCAGTGCCGCCTGGGCGCCCTCGCGCACACCCGGTCCGGTGTTCGGGTCGTCGAGGAGCTGCTGCAGCTTGGCGCGGTTCTCGTCCTCGGCCCGGGCCGTGTACTGGCCGACGTTCAGGTAGGCGCGGAACACGTCGAGGTCGTTCGAGCCGAACGCGGTGTTGGCGGCCTTCTTGACGGCCGGGCCGGCGGCGTTCATGGTCCGCAGGATCGCGATCCGCGCGTCGTCCCGGCGGATCCTGTCCGCCTCCACCGCGAGGAAGCGCGCCCGGTCCGCGGGGGTGCCGGCGAGGGCCTGGCCCGCGTGCTCGCGCAGGTAGTCGCTCGGAGCCGTGAGCAGGTAGTCGTTCGGGTAGACGAGCAGCCTCTCGATCGCCGCCCGGTTCTCCTCGTCCGCCTTGGTCTCGGCCGGGTCGGTCTGCTCCTGCCCCGTCGGGACGGTGCCGGCGAACGCCGGGGCGGCGCCCACGGCGACGGGCGCGGCGGCCGCGGTGAGGAGGACGGCAGCGAGCGAATGACGGATCTTCAACGGTACCCCGGGATCTGAAACACGGATGAGCTCGTCGCGGCTTCGCGACGGTCGGCCGGGTGATCGTATAGCAACGGTACCCCCCGCTGGCGAACACATTTCCGTCACGTCCCACGCTTCGGCTTCGTCGCGTATTGCCTGGTCACACCAGCCGGGAGAACTGTCCGATCGGCACGGTCGGTGCGGCCGGGGCCGGCGGGTTCTCAGTGCAGTCGGCCGAACCAGCGCACGATGGCGGCGGTGCCGGCGACGTTGGAGCCGAGGTGTCTGGAACCCGCGAAGTCGGGGGTGCCGAGGTCGACGACCGCCGCGTTCACGCCGTGCGATCGCAGCGTGGCCTCGCAGTGGTCGGTGTTGGCATTGGCCGCCTGCTCGTCCGCGTCGGCCGTGTACAGGCGGACCGGGACGCGTGGTGCCCAGTCGCAGGTGCTGTCGGCCACCCGAAGTGCCTTGGCCAGTCGGCCGGTTGGGTGGCGCAGCAGCTCGAAGCCGGGTGGGGTGAGCAGTGCGTCGATGGTGTCGGGTGTGCTGGCGAAGAGTTGCGGGCCGGTGTGTGAACCGTCGAACAGCGCCTCGACCGTGCTGTCGTACGGGGCCTGGAAGACCTCGTCGGGGGAGTCGTAGAGATGGTGCAGCCGGTTCCAGGCGACGAGGAGGTATGCCGAGTACAGCACACCTGATTTCCGGTCGAGAGAGCCGTCGAGCAGCGCCGGCAGCTCGGCACGCCGGAAGTCGTAGGCGCCGCTGACCGGCGCGACGGCTTGGAGCCGGAACCACCGGTCGTCGCCGGCCTGGAGCGCCCGTGCGAGCCCCATCGCCGCCGAGGCGCCCTGGGAGAACCCGGTGACCAGCACGTCGTGTCCCAGTACCCGGCCCGCACGCGGGACGAAGGCGCGGGCTGCCCGGAGCATGTCCAGCGAGGCGGTGGTCTCCGACGGCACGTCCATCCAGGGGTGGAGCCCGGGGCCGGAGCCCAGACCGATGTAGTCCGGGGCGACGGCGGCGAACCCGGCGGACGCGTATGTGATGGCGGGTGAGGACGCGAACCCGGCCTTGGCCGTGGAGGACGGGGCGTCGTACCGGTAACTGGTCGTGCCGTGGGTGAACGACACCGCCCGCAACTCGTGTTCGCCGCCACGGGGCAGCACCAGCAGCCCGCTGGCGCTGATCGGCCGGCCGCCGGGGTCCACGGTGCGGTACACCAGCCGGTAGGCGTCCACTCCGAACCGGACTGCACCCACGTCGTACCCGGCGGCCGCCAGCGCCGCGGCGACGTCCTCCTTCGCGGCCAGGGTGGTCGTCCGCTGAACGGAAACCAGCCGCCCGCGATCGCTTCGCTGCCCCGTGTCCGCCGAGGCGGCTCCCGTCGACACGGTCGCGGCAGCCAGGACGGCCAGGACCGTCCCGACGCTCAGCCGGCGAAGCCCGGTCCGTAACATGCCCGCGACGTAGGTGGATTTCATGCCGCCGACGCTACGCACGCTCACCCCCGTGCCACAGCCCGGCCAGCAGGCGTATCCGTCCTGTGGCTAGCCCCACCGCGACACCGAAGAGCTCGACCGCGAGGCCCGCGCCCTCTTCGACCGCCCCTGCGACGAACTCGTCGGACCGAACGGTGCCGGACCGGACGGTGCCGGACCGGACGGTGCCGGACCGGACGGAATTCCCCGGACACCGCTCGACGGGCCGACGGCGAAGCGGGGGCGCCGGCAGCGGGTGGAAGCCGATCCTCCCGCCCGCTGACTCCGCTCACCCGGAAGGGGGAGGCGCCGTCAACCTCGCTTGCCAGGATCGGCGGCGAGGCGGCCGAGCATCGCCATCACGGTGATCCGCGCGTCCTTGTCGTTCGTCACCGTGCAGTGGGCGTCGACGCCTCGCGCGTCCGGTGCTTCATCCGGGTCGGTCAGGCCGATCCGGATCAGGTCGACGGCGTACTCGCGGCACTGGGAGTAGTCCTCTGCGGCGCGGACCGCCTCGACGTGGTCGATGTGGCCGGGGTCCGCAGCGCGCAGCAGGGCCGGGGTGGGCAGCGGGCCCAGTGCCTCTCCGATCCATTCCGAGACGGTCTCCCGAGGGCAGTCCCGTTCCAACCGCGACGCGCTCGCCGCAGTGAGCGCCAGGTGAATGAGGAGCGTCCCGAACCAGTTGGCGGCCTCGGCCGGAGAAGTGTCCGTGCCCGTCGGCGGCATCACGGCGCGGTACAGCGCAGCGGGGTCATCGGCATGTGCGGCGGCGGCGACCGCCTTCACGGCGCTGCCGAGGGCAGCCTGGTCGATGGTCACGTCGGTGCTTCTTTCCCTAGTCGGCAGCCGTCAACTTACCGCTCCGGCACGGTCGAAGGACCCGTTAACGGACATTCTGTGGGATCAGCTCCGTCGAGCAGTGGTCGTCATCCGGTGGCTGTCGCGATCCGCCGTGTGGCTGCTGCTCCTGCAGCGGCCTTCGGCCCGGGCCCTGGCCGAAGGCCGCCGAGTGCTGATGGGCGTTACCGGGGCAGGTGCGGCCGGTCGCCGGGCTCCTGGGTGGGGAACCGTTGGCCCGCGCCCGGAAGGGCGGGCGCCGGATAGTTCGACACCTCGTATTTGGCCAGTTCGAGCTGCTCGGCGGTCGGGGGCAGCGCCGGGGCCCTGCTCACGCCGCCGTTGAACTGGAAGGCCGAGGTCAGGTCCCCGAAGGTGTTGCGCCGCCAGTCGGTGACGGTGGCCGACCGGACTCCGGTGAACCGTTCCAGGAACTGCAGCACCGAGGTGTGGTCGAAGGCCTCGCCAGCGGCCCAGCCGCCCGTCGTCCAGGGCGAGATGATGATGCACGGCACTCGGAAGCCGCCGCCGATCGGCAGGCCGCCGACGAACTCGCCCGGCGTGCCGGCCGGGGGCACCGGTGGCGGCACGTGGTCGAACAGCCCGTCGTTCTCGTCGTAGTTGAGGATGAACACCGTCTTCGCCCAGACCTCGGGGTTCGACGCGACGGCCTCGATCTTGGAGGCGACGTAGTCGGCACCGGCGGCGGGCAGGTAGTCCGGGTGCTCGGACTGGTAGCTGGTCGGCAGGATCCAGGAGACGGCGGGCAGCCGGTTGTTGCGCGCGTCGTCCTCGAAGGTGCCGGCCGGCCGGGCCGTCATGCCCTTGCGGTGCAGTGCGCTGCCGGGCGCGGCCTGCTGGAAGTTCTTGAAGAGCGAGAGCATGTTGGTGCCGTAGTTGTCGGCTTCCTGGTAGACCTGCCAGCTGACGCCGGCCGCCTCCAGCTGTTCGGGGTAGGTCTTCCAGGTCAGCGGCGCGGGCGCCGAGTTCTTGATGATCGGGCCGCCCTGGCCACCGTCGGCTCCGATCGAACCCGTCATCCAGTACAGCCGGTTGGGCCAGGTCGGTCCCTGGACCGAGCAGAAGTAGTTGTCGCAGATGGTGAACGACTCGGCCAGGGCGAACTGGAAGGGGATGTCCTCCCGGGTGTAGTACCCCATCACGTACGGGCCGTTGACGCCGTCGGCGGACCGGTGCGCGGGCAGCCACCGGTCCATCTTCCCGCCGTTCCAGGCCCGGTGCTGCACCGACCAGGAGTGGCTGGTGGACGGGATCGCCTGCGCGCTCGTGGTGCGGGTGTCCAGGTGGAACGGCAGCAGGTAGCCGTCCGGGTTGACGCTGTCGGGCTGGTAGAACACCGAGCGCCCGTTGTCCAGCCGCAACGCGTTCGGGTCCGCGAAGCCGCGGACACCGGCCAGCGTGCCGAAGTAGTGGTCGAAGGACCGGTTCTCCTGCATCAGCAGGACCACGTGCTCGACGTCCCGCAGCGAACCGGCCTTCGGCACGCCCGCCGCTACCGCTCGCTGGACACTCGGTGGCAGCAGGCTCATCGCCGCTGCCGCTCCCATTGCGCCGGCCGCCGATCCCAGCAGCCTCCGTCGGGTTGTTCCGGACATCAGCCCTACCCTCTCCGTCGCGCCGGTGCGCGTGCGGGATGTCACCGCACCGGACCACCTGTGGCCTTCCCTGAAGAGCTTCGAGGCAGTGGAGATGACGGATGAACAGTCAGGGAATGTCAGGTACCCGCCAGGCGATGCAGCCGCGTGACGCTGCAGCTCGGGCACCGGTCAACGGGGGTGGGGGACCGCCGCTCCTCCGACCTTCGTCCAGAGGCCGGCACAGTCGGGTGGTGGCCGCAGATTCCTGATCGTTCTCACGTTGTTCGGGAACAACGTGCACCACCGCTCACCTGGGTGCAGAGGCCCTGGTGCGCGGGGTGGCGGCCGGGCAGGCTAGTTTGTCCGGGTGAGTCTCCTCGATGATGTGGCCAAGCGCGACGGCTGGCGATGCTGGGTGTGCGACGAACCGGTCGACCCCGACAAGTCGGTGAACGATCCCAGGGGGCCCAGCGTCGACAGCCGGACCGCCGACCGGAAGGCCAAGGTCGCCGAGCGGCTCGCGCACCGCGGGTGCAACAGCCGCAAGGGCGCGGTCAAGGTGGTCATCGCCTGGCCGGACCGCCTGTACGTGGCCGAACCCGCGCCGCTGATCACCGTTGCCGCGAGGCTGGAGCGCAAGGGCGGCCGCGAGATGGTGGGCCGTTGTCCGACCAGGCAGGACGCCCGGGAAGCGGCGGACTGGCTGGTGGACCGGTTCTCCCGACTGGCGCCGGGGCTGCCGGTGACCGCCGACATCGAGGCGGGCGGCGGCCAGTTCCTCGTCATCCTGGCCACCGGCCGCCGCTGACCGGGGACCACCAGCGCACACTCGCGTCGAGCTGGACCGCCGGACCACATCGACCCGCCCTGACGAAGGCTGACCCACGGGCGCGTGACGGGCTGCGACTCTCCGACCTGGCGCATCCTCACCGAACTCAGTACGAGCCCCGCCCGCGCCACCAGCCCGCTCCGCGCCCTGCTCGTCCTGGCGAACCTCGAACTCGACCGCTGACAGGCGATCAAGACCGAAGACGGCCGCCCACGACCGGCACGAGCACCCGCGAACCCCGCCGCACCGGCGGAGACCAGGATGGTGGATCTTCAGCGAGGATCCGACCGGACCTCGGTCAGCCGATGCCTTCGACGATGCGGAAGTCGCGCTCGACGCCGTCGGAGAGGGCGACCAGCGCCTCCCGGTAGGCCGCACTCTCGCGGGCCGCGACGGCCTGCTCGAAGCTGTCGAACTCGATCAGGATGGTGCGCTCGGCGATTCCGGCGTCGTGTGCGACGACCCGGCTGTCACGGGCGAGGACCCGTCCTCCCCCGGCCTTGACGGCGGGACCGGCCAGCTTGTCGTAGGCAGCCAGCTTCTCCGGGTCTGAAATGGTGCGGTAGACGCTGACCCAGTAGCCCTTGGGCATGGAACCTCCAGTGTCGGGATGGTGCATCTGACTTACGGGTTGGTCTCGGACGAGCGTCGGCGGGCGAGCGCGAGGCTTGTCAGTGTCGTGATCGCCATGGCACCGATGCCGACCAGCGCCGCGGTGGTGTAGGCGCCGTCGTCGGGGAAGAGGAGGCCGGGGCCGGTGCCCGCGGCGAGGATCAGGCCGCCGATGGCACTGCCCAGGGAGTACCCGACGCTGCGGACGACGTAGTTGAAGCTCATGGCGCTCGACGTCTCGCTCCTCGGGGTGACGGCCAGGATGACGCCGGGCATCACGGCCGAGAAGCCGCCGACGCCGAAGCCGAGCACGCCCATCGCCGCGAACAGTTCGGTCAGGTCCGACCGGGCCGCCGCGAACAGGGCGAACCCGCCGCCGACCACGACGGCACCGCCGGCCAGGAGCAGGGGGTCGGCGTTCCGCGTCCGGACCCGCGGCGTCAGCTTGCCGGCGACGAACCCCAGCACCGAGAACGGGATGAGGACCAGCCCGGCGACGAAGGTCGTCAGCCCGAAGCCGTAGCCGGCGCCGTGCGGCGTCTGCGCGTACCGGGTGATGAGCGTGAGCAGGAGGTACATGCCGATCCCGCCGACGAACATGGCGAGGTTCGCCCCGGCGACCGCCGGGTGCCGCACCGCCCGCACATCGACCAGGGGCGTCGTGCTGCGCAGCTCGATGACGGCCCAGACGCAGAGGAGCACCACCGCGACGACGGCGAGGCCCGCCGCCACGGCGAGGTGCCGGCTCCACAGATTCCGTTCGCCGGCGAGGAGCAGCACCAGGAGCAGCGCAGCGGCCAGGACGACCGCGCCTGCCACGTCCACGTGGGCGGAGCGGTCCTCGGGGGCTTCGGGGATGGAGCGCCACGCGGTCAGGAGGGCGGCGGCGGTGACGACCAGGCCTAGGCCGTAGGCGGTCCGTACCCCGCCGAGCTCGGCGAGCAGTGCGGCCAGCGGGTAGCCGACGCCGGCCCCGATGATCGAGACCACCGAGATCAGGGAGATCACGGCCGCGCTGCGCTCCTCGGGGAGGTGGTCCCGGGCCACGCCCATCATCAGCGCGGTCAGCCCGAGCCCGACGCCCTGGGCCGCCCTGCCGGCCAGCAGCCACGGGAACGGCAGCGGCAGCACGGTGAGCGCGCTGCCGGCGACGACGACCGCCAGCGTGGCGAGGATCGTGGCCCGCCGGTGCGGGCCGGCTCCGAGCCGGCCCAGGACCGGCGTGGCGACGGCGCCGCTGAGCAGCGCGACGGTCAGCGTCCACTGCGCGCTGCCGAGCGAGACGTGGAACGAGGTCGCCACGCTGGTGATGAGCGGCGTCCCGAGGCTGGCGACCGCCGCCACGACCAGAGCGATGAACATCAGGGCGGGGGCCAGCAGCCGCGCCTCGGAACGCGCCACCGGGAACGCCTCCGCCGCGACCGCGCCGACCGGCTGCCCGGTCACCGCTTCGGCCCTTCGCGGTCCTGGCTTTCGAGCTCTGCCAGATGCTTCAGCGCCGGAAGGGCCGCCACCAGCGCCTCGACCTCGTCGCCGGTGAGCTCGCCGATCAAGTGCTCGAACGCGTGGACGCCGGCCTGACGCCGCGTCCGGACATAGGAGGCGCCGGCCTCGGTCAGGCACACCAGCGTGACCCGCTTGTCGGACGCGTCGCCCCGCCGCTCGACCAGGCCGGACTCCTCCATCACCCGGACCAGCGTGGTCATCGCGGGCTGGGTGACGCCCTCGACCGCGGCCAGATCGGTGATGCGCCGCGGGCCGGTCCGGTCCAGGGTGGCGAGGGTGGCGGCGGACGTCAGGCTCATGTCCCGGGGCAGGCGTCTCGCGGCCCTGGTGGCCAGGCCGTAGAGGGCTGCCCCGATGGCGGCGGACGCGCCAGGAGTGGTGTCGTGACGACTCATGCTCGAAGCATAGCAATTTTATATTCATATTTTATGGATATGGTCGACCGGCGCGGGCTGCGGAAGTTCTGCTCGGCCGAGTGCCGGACCGCCCACAAGGGCGGGAAGTCCTTCGACAGCGGTCGGGTCGGTCCCGTTGGGAGCCGGGGAGTGTCGGGGCGGCGTGGTGAGTGACGTGAAGTGCTCGGTTCCGAGGATCCGGTACCTGATGTCCTCGGGCAGGCGGGCCAGGATTCCGGGGAGTGGGCGCTCTCCGTCGACCTGGCTGTGGTGGGCCGTGATCGCAGCCCACTTCTGGTCCAGCCACTGGCGTACGTCGTATGTCACGTCGGCCAGGGTGTCCGGGACGCTCAGTACGGATTTGCCGACCCGGCTCAGGAGCGGCCCGAGGTCGGCGATCGCCGAGTGGGGGTGGGTGGCCATGTGGACGGCGGCGGGCCGCCAGGGTTCCCCGGCGTCCGGGTAGAGGTGTTCGAGTCCGGAGGCGGCGATGGCCAGCAGGGTCGCCCGGTGGGTCTGCCGGTGGTCCGGGTGGCCGGTCAGTTGCCCGTAGGCGTCGTGGGTCAGCACGATGTCGGGCCTGATCGCGCGGATGTGCCGCACGATGTCCTCGACCACGCGGTCGACGGGCGCGTCGCACAGCCGCGGCCGGCCGGGGGCGGATTGCGGGACGCGGGCGTCGGCGTAGCCGAGCATCCTCGGTTCGCCGGCGCCCAGGATGTCCAGGGCGTCGGCGAGTTCGGCGGCGCGGTGGCTGTCCTCGGCCCAGGTGGCGGTGACGACGGCCGTCCGGGCCCCGGACGCGGCGTGCCGGGCGAGGGTGCCGCCGACGAGGAGCGATTCGTCGTCCGGGTGCGCGAGCACGGCGAGCAGGGACGGCAGGGGTGGCATGGCAGGTCCTCCTTGTCCGGCGGGCGCGGGGTGAGCGGCTGGTGACGGCTGCGCGGGTCGGAGGCGGGCGGCGAGTGCGGCCATGTCGGTGGTGAAGCGGCCTGCGAGGTCGACGCCGGTCTCCTGGGCGATGATCATGAGCGAGAACAGGCAGTCGGACAGTTCGTGGCCGATGGCCCCGGTGCTCGCGGTCACGTCGGCGCGGTGGCCCTGGTGGGCCATGACCAGTTTCGCGAGGTCGCCGACGTCGCCGGTGAAACCGAGGACGAAGTCGGACAGGTCCCAGGTGCGGCCCAGCTTCCGCCGGTTGATCTCGTCGTAGAGGTCGCGTACTTCGCCTGCGGCGGCGGACATCTCGTCCCAGGTGGTCATCGGCTGCTCCGTTTCGGGTGCGTGGTCGGGCGGGATCGGCGGCGGACGCGGTTGTGTTCCGCTGGTCGGGGATCTCGGTGGCGTACTGGCGGGCCTGGAGGAGGTAGGAGGAGCGGTTGACCGCTGTTCGGGCCGGCCATCGGCTGCGCGTGGGTGCCCTGTTCGGCGGGGCGGCCTTCGTGCAGGACGTGGATGAGATCGGCGCCCGCGGTGGCGGCGAGGGTGTCCCAGCCGTTGTCCTGGGCGTCGATGATCGGATGCAGGTCGGCGTAGTCGGCCGCGCGCTTGGGCAGGGCCGGGTCGTCGCTGCGTTCGGGTCGGCCGATCAGGACGTCGGCCCGCAGGGCGAGCGGTGGCTGCTGGAAGCTCTGTTCGAGGACGGTGGAGGGGGCGGACAGCTGGTCCCGGTCGGCGGTCGCGGCATCGACCCCGTCCCACAACATCCGGCGGGTATCGGGCAGGTGGAGGCCGGTGACGATCCGGCGGGCGGTTGTGAAGAAGCTGATTCCGAGCATGGTCTGCTTGTGGGAGGTGAACCCCCGGTCGGGGGCGGCCGGCCGCCGGACGGGAACTGCT
This sequence comes from Kitasatospora sp. NPDC094016, assembly GCF_040304045.1. Classification (NCBI taxonomy): domain Bacteria; kingdom Bacillati; phylum Actinomycetota; class Actinomycetes; order Kitasatosporales; family Streptomycetaceae; genus Kitasatospora; species Kitasatospora sp. NPDC094016. Next base: position 60,134 of record NZ_JBEOUK010000009.1, on the reverse strand, counting down.
CACTGTCGGAGACGTGGTCGGATGGCAGGGGGCGGACGCCGCAGGTTCGGACGGGCGGGGCTTCAAGCGGCCTCCTCCACCGTGTGGTTGGGGCGGGGCGCGGGGTGTCATCCGGGTTCGCCCGGCCGGCGGGGCTGTGAGACGAGGTACTGGGCGACGCCGGTGCGGCGGGCGGTGAGCGAGGCGCGGAGTGTGCGCAGTCGGCGCGGGGTGACGACACGCTCCCATTCCTGGACGGTGCGGACGGCGTGAGCGCTGTGTTCGGCGGGGTCGGGGGTGATGCGTTCGAGTTCCTTGTCGGTGAGGCGGCCGCCGTCGAAGGTGACGCCGATCTTCCAGGGCCATGGTGGTTCCGGCGGGGTGAAGGAGAGCATCAGGAGGCGGGGGGCGTCGTCGAGGGCGGCGGGGACGAAGCCGATCTCCTCGGCGGTCTCGCGCAGTGCGCATGTCCACGGGTCCTCGTCGTCGTCGAGGAGGCCGCCGGGGTACTGGTATTCGCCGGGGTGGTGGACGGAGGTGAGTAGGAGCGGCCGGTCGTGGCGGTCGGTGAGGAAGACACCGGCGTAGGAGATGCCGTGCGGCAGGGTGGGGACGAACCGCTCGGGCGGGACGAAGACCATGGTCAGGCTCCTCGCTGGTCGTGACGGCAGGGGTGGCCGAGCCGGGTGCGCAGGTCGGCGGCGAGGCGTTCGGTCCGGTCGGGGTCGTCGGGCAGGAGGCCCGCGCCTTCGGCCATCAGCGCGTGGAACTGCTGCTGCTCGTAGGGGGTGCCGGGCGGTAGGGCGGCGATGTGCCAGTGGACGTGGGCGTTGCCCTGCATGCTGCCCAGACTCAGCAGGTAGAGGCGTTCGGTGGGGACGGTCGCGGCGAGCGCGGTCGCCACCCGGTGCACGACCAGTTGCAGGGCGAGGTACTGGTCCTCGGTGAAGCCGCCGACGGTGTCCTCGACGTGGGCGCGCGGGGCGACGAGGAGTTTGCCGGGCAGGGTGGGGTAGCGGTCGAGGAAGGCGACGTGCACGCCGTCGTCGAGCACGATGCGGTGTTCATGCCCGGGCTCACCGGCGAGCATGGAGCAGATGAAGCAGGGGCCGTTGCGGGCCCGCTCGTTGTAGGCGTCGAGGTCGAAGGCGGTCACCCCGTCCAGCTTTCCGAGCCGGGGCGCAGCGTCATGTAGCCGTCGACGGGGTCGAATCCGAGGGCGCGGTAGAGCGGGGCTCCGGTCTCGCTGGCGCGCAGCTCGATCGATCCGCATCCGCAGTGCCGCAGTGCCTGGACCAGGGTGGTGGTGACGGCGCGGGCGTGCCCGCGGCGTCGGTGGGCGGGGTCGGTGGCGACGGTGTGGATCCGGGCCCACCGGCCGGTGGGGTGGGTGGGGCCCCGGTAGCCGCGGTAGACGATGCCGATGGCGCAGGAGGCCAGTGTGCCGTCGTCGGCGGGGACGACGTAGGCGAGCAGGTTCGGGTCGGTGCCGAGCCGTTCGCGCATGTCGTCGCGGAAGGTGGTGCGCCAGTCGTGGGTGAGTTGGGCGCCGTCGAGTACCGCGACGCGCAGGCGCAGCAGTTCGTCGGCGTCCTGGGGGCCGGCGGGGCGTACGGGGGATCCGGTCATGCGGGACTGCCTCCGGGGTTCGGTGGGTCATGCGGGTGGTTGTCGGGGGAGGTCGGGGCGGAGGCGGTTGCCGGTCGGTGCCGCCGTCGGGTCGGTGCGTGGTGCGGTAGACGTACGGGGTCCGGGTGGCGGGGAAGGTGGCGGTGCCTTCCTCCACGACGGGCTGCTGGTCGGCGATGGCCCGCGGCCGGGAGCCGGTGTCGGGCGGCAGCCGCGGCTCGGGCGGGCGTCGGTGGCGGCCGACATCCTCGGGCCCCAGCCCTCAGCCCCAGTCCTCAGTCCTGGACCAGGTCGCGGGGGTCGGCGCCCTCGGCCCAGCCGTGGGTGGAGAACCCGCGGCCACCGGACAGGTAGGCGGACAGGGCGGCGTGGGCGCTCGGGAACATCGGCAGCGGCAGCCCGCCCTCTGGCGACCACACCACGGCGAGGTGCTTTCCGGGCTCGGTGTTCGTCAACTCGCCCTGCCAGGCGGTGGCGAGGAACACCGACAGCAGGAAGGGGCCCTTGCCGTCCCAGCCCTGGCGGACCTGGACCGTGTGGACCAGCCGCAGGTCGCGCGGGTCGACGACCAGCCCCGTCTCCTCCGCCAGTTCACGGGCGGCGGCCTCGTCCAGACGCTCGCCGGCCTCGACCTTGCCACCGGGGATCGTCCACACCGGCGTCGTGTTCCAGCTGTTCGTCGCGTAGTTGACCGTCGCGACCCGGCCGCCACTCCGGTCGTGGACGATGACGGCCACCGCCTGTCGCAGGCTCTCCACAGCACTACCTCCAAGGACGCTTGGTCAAAGGGGACTTGGGGACTCCACGGTGCCCGGCGCCGGTCCGCGCGGCGGTTCCAGGACGGTGCGGGCGCAGCCGAGGACCTCGTCACCGCGGTGGTCCGGGGCCCGACGTAGCGCCGCGGGGCAGTCGATCGCGGCCCACGCCCGGCACGCCGCCCACTTTGCACTGCTCGGCGCGCGTCCGTGCCTGGCGAGGAACGCCGCCCGCGGGTCCGGGTGGTGCGGGGTGAGCTGGAGCATCACACGCATCAGGTCGCGCCGCACCGGCTCCTCGACCTGGGCGCGCTCGAAGTCGATCACGCCGACCACCAGGGCGCCGCGCTCGCGGCGCACCAGGCGATTGCGTGGCCGGAAGTCGTCGCCGCCCGGGTACTCCCACAGGCCGGGCAGGACGCCGTGCGCGGATCGGCGGATCATCAGGATCCGGCCGCGGGTGTCGCGGACCACCACGCCGACGCCGATCCGTTCGGCGCCCTCGCGGAAGGCGAGGGCGGTCAGCATGTCGAAGTCGATCACAGGGTGGACTCCTTGATCTCTCGGGCGGACGCAGCCCGCCGGCCGGCGTCGGTCTTCGCCGCGGTTCCTCCGGACACGGTCGGCGCGCGGGCGCGCGAGTGTGCTGGAAGAAGGCGATCCGGCATCCAAGTTTCTTTCTGCGGAACCGAGTTAAGGAACCCCCTAGAGGTTGGCGGTCTCCGATGATGGTGCTGTTCGAGTGCGGTGTTCAAGTGGATTACCTCCGGGCGAGCCCGGGTCGAACAGGGAGGTTTCGAGCACCTTCCGGGCGCGGTCGAGGGCGTCCCCCAGCCGGCCGCGGACGGGCTCGGGCAGGCTGACGGAGCCCAGTACGCAGGCGGCGAGAGCCTGTTCGAGCTCGGCCGTTGGGCCGGGTTCGAGGTAGTCGCGGACGCCCGGACGCCCGGGTGGCCGAGGAGGCCGCGCAGCGTGTGGCGGTCGCCCATTTCACCCGATCGGATGATTTCCGAGCGCCGGCCGTCCGCCTCCACACCGCGGCGCAGGGCCAGACCGAGGCGATGTGGGCGAGCGAGCACGAGACCCGTGAGGAGATCATCGGCCGGTACCGCCGGGTCGCGGAGCACTCCGACGCGACGATCGACGCCCCCACCGTCGAGGCGCCGGGCTACGTGCCCTGGTGGCCCCGTCCAGACGTCACGTCAGATTCCGGCCCCGGCTGGCTGGTACCACCAGGCGTCTCCAGCCGAAAACCGCTTCACCTCCCGGAGTGAGCTAGCACATCCTGGCCCCCATTCCCTGCGGGCGTGGCGATCAGGTGGTTTTCGCCATCCGCTGCGGGGGCGGACCTGGGCGCGCTACCGCACGTTGCGGGTCTGCTCCGAGTCGGCCACCGGAACCGGTCGCTGATCGCTGACGCGGTCACCGCCACCCTGCCCGCCCCGATGGATCCCGTCGTCGCCTGCAAGGATGCCGGACCAGTGGCCCTGTCACCGCGGTCCGGGCGGGAACGGGAGTGGATGCGCCACCGGATTGACAACTGATCGACCGGGCAGGAGCCGGTCCCTCGGAACGGTCATCTGGTAGGCGTACCAGGGAGTCGGCTGGTTCCCGCCGGTGTTCAATGGCTTCGTCATCGCATCGGTCTGGAAGGACACCCGTCACGTGGGACGCAGGAAGCCGGGCAAGCCGCGCCGCGGGCGAGGAGCGGTCGGGTACACGTTGCGGCAGCTCCAACCGCCCGGCTACGACCAGTGGATGGCCCCGGCCGTCGGACACGGGCCGGAACTGGCCGGCGCCGATTCCGGCCTCTCGCCGCAGGCCGTCGACCTGATGCGCCGTCTGACCCGCCTCCAGCCCGCCTACGGGTCGAAGATCCCGCTGCAGGCCGTCTGGCTCGACCTCGCCATCGACGACGGCGTCCTGCGGCTGCGCGGGAAGGACGGCGCGGTCGACCACCTGCCGGCCGCCGACCTCGCTCGCGCGTTCGGCCACGCGGCCGGCCCGGACGGGCTGCGGGCCCTGCTGCACGAACTGCACGCCGCCGGCGCGCTGCTGGTCGAGTCGGACGGCGGCGACGACACCGTGCTGCGCGTGGTCGTCGGCAGGCCCGCGAAGCCCGGCGACCCATGGCTGTTCGGCGGTGACGCCGCCGGCGATCTGGTGGCCCGGACCTGCGTCCCCGGTGACCCGCGGGTCCTCGGCGCGGAGAAGTTCGGCGCACTGGGGTACCTGCGGTCCCATCTCGCGGTGGGCACGGTCGGCAGTGCGGAGGAGTACGCGGCGTTCGAGGGTGTTGGATCGGTGGAGCGTGCCCGGGAGCTTTTCGACGCGGTCGCGGACCTGGTCGGCGTCCGTGGCTGCCCGGCCTGCCCGGCCGCGCACCTGTGTACTCGCGATCCGGACGCCGACCAGGTGGCGTGAGGACTCGGTGGGCCCGGCCCCGCCGGTGTCCGGTGGGGGAGACGGCTGCGCCGCGCGATGGCCGATACCACCCGCCCCGGCCTGGGACCTCGCCGCCCCACGCCCGAGTGGTGGGGTTGAGCCGGCCTGGTCGACGGGCGACTCGTCGTCACCCGGAGCCCGTCCTGCGCGTCGAGTCGTGGCCGGTCGGCCGGACGCTGCATGCAGCCCTTTCCCAGCACCCCGCCCACCCTGACGACGGCCGGAGCGAGGACGATGACGAGCCCGACGGCCGGGAGCACGGTCTGCTCGGCGACATCCGCACCAGGGTCCGCTGTCGGGCGGCCGGGCTCACCCTGGAGGTCATCGACCGGGCGCCCTGCCCGCCGCCCAGGACGACCTGCGGATCGCCGGCCGGCACGCCGACGCCTGTGCCGGGCGGCGGCGAGTGCGGGTGGCCGGGGCCGAAGCCGCTGTCCGCGGTCGGCAGGTTCGGGGGGCCGTACGCGGTGATGCGCAAGTGCTCCTCGGCCGGGCGCGGGAGTGTGCGGCTCTGGCGGCAGGTCGGGCCGGCCCCGGCCGGTCCCGGGAAGAGCTGCCCAGTGGTGTCGAGCGCGTGGTTCCAGCGCGAGGGGTTCTCGGGCCGTGCGAGGCGGGCGAAGACCGTGCTGACGGGCGCGTCGGCGGTCGGGGTGTTCTCGAATCGCGTGGTCGTTCCTTCCCCGGCGCGGGGTCGGCCGGTCCCGTGCGGGCCGTGGTGTCAGTCGAGGGCGAGGCGTTTGTTGAGGGCCTCGCCCGAGGGCAGGGGGTCGATGAAGTTGTGCAGGAACGTGAGCATCGCGTCGGTGTCCAGCCCCTGGCAGGCGGCGTCCATCGCGGCGTAGAGGGACTCCTCGATCCCGGCGACGGCGGTGGCCAGGCGTTCGCCCTCGGGGGTGAGGCTGAGCTGGAGGTAGCGGCGGTCCGCGGCGTCGGTGCGGCGCTCGACCAGTCCGGCCGCGACGACGCGTTCGACGAGCCGGCTGGGGTTGGTGCCGCTCTCGCACACCAGGAGCTGCCCGAGCCCGTTGAGACTCAAGGTGCCGTGCTGCTGGAGCAGGCGCAGCACCTCGGCCTGCGACGGGGTGATGCCGTGCGGTTTGAGGGCCTGGATCAGCAGCCGGTTGCCTTCGCGCTGGGCGGCCAGGATCGCGAACCGCAGGTGTTCGGCCTTACGCATCGGCGTTTCGCCGGGTGGTCGGCACGGTGGCGAGGAAGTCGTTGACCGCGGCGGCGTAGGTGGCGGGGTGGGAGAAGCGGAACATGTGGCCGGTGCGCGCCAGCACGACCTCCCGGGCGTCGGGGATGCCCGCGAGCATGACCTTGGAGGCGTTCTCGCCGATCAGCACGTCGTGGGAGGGGGTCAGGATCAGGGTCGGGACCTGGACCCGGCCCAGCGCGTCGACGTAGTCGGCGGTGAGGACGGCCCGCAGGCGGGCGCCGAAGGAGGCGGCGGGGGTGTTGGCGAGGAACAGTTCGCGGCTGCGCGCCTGGCTCCAGGGCACCTGGCCCTCGCCGTCGTACGGGGAGGTGAGGCGGCGGGCGTGGGCGCGCAGCGTCAGCTGCCGGTAGAGCGGCCCGCGGGCGCTGCCGATCGCCCGCATCAGGGCCTTCCACGGCTTCGAGTCGACCGGGTTGGCCGCGAAGCCGCCGGACATGACGAGGGCGCGTAGGCCCGGCGGGCGGCGGGTCGCCAGTGCGAGGGCGATGTTCGCGCCGAAGGAGTCGCCGACCAGCACGTAGTCGTCCAGGTCCGCGATCGCGCTCTCGACGTGGTCGGCGTAGCGCTCGATGTCGTCGACGCCCTCGGGCAGGCGCAGCGTCCGTTTGAGTGCCTCGCCGTAGGGGGCCAGTTGCTCGGCGCTCCATGGGGCGCCGGAGAAGCAGGGGATGAAGACGAGGGTCGGATTCTTCTCTGAAGTGTTCATAGCGGACACATTACACGACATACGTGTCGCGACACATGTGATCTAGGTCACATTCCTGGCCTATTTTCCCCGGACTCGCCCGGTCTCGGGCGGCGGTGCGGGCCGCCCCGGCACGCAGGCGGCGGTCAGCCGGCTGCGGGAGGCCGGGCCGCATGGCGATCAGCCTGGCCACCGACAGGCTCCCGAGCGGCGGCCGCTGGCGGGTCACGACCGGTGTGCGGCCTCGCCGGCCCCAGGTGCGTCCTCTGGGCGGTCTGCGGGTGAAGCCCGCCTCGTCCTCGAAGCAGATGTAGGCCCCGCAAGCCGCCCGGGCGCTTTTACCTCCGCCCGCGTCACCTCCTTCGTGCCGCCTCGGGCAGTGTGGCCAGACGCTCCTCTGTTCCGGCCGGGTCGAGGCAAGCAGCGATTTCCCAGCCACCGTCCTGAAGCTCTTCGGTATCGACCGACCCGCCGCCGTCGGCCATCCAGCCGACCTCGGACAGGAGACGCAGTGTCCCCTCACGGGAGAAAGGCGTGCGGACGTTGCCCTGACCATGCGACCCTGCGGCCTCGATCTGTCCCTGGATCAGCACGGCGAGGAGGTGCGCCAACTGGTCACCGGACGCGGGCGTCAAGTCCCACTCGGTGAACCACAGCCGCCGCGCCCACGGCCGTACCCGGGCCAGTGTGTCTCGAAGTTGTCCAAGCGATGCGAAATACCAGGAACAATGTGCGAGCACCACATGGTCGAAGGCACCCTCGGGGAAGTCCACTGATGGGTCAAGGACGTCGGTGCCGAAGCGGAAGTCGATGCGCGGCCCGAGGGGGCCCGCCGCGAGCCGGGCTGCCGATTCCCCGAGCGTCACCGGCGCCCCGTAGGAGGGCTCGGCCACGTCGACGGCAACCACGCGTCCCTTGGGCCCAGCCGCCTCTGCCAGGACGGCGGTCATGTCGCCCTGGCCGCAGCCCAGTTCGAGGACGGTTGAACCCGGCGCGATGTGCCAGCCCGCCACGAGCGCGGCGCGGTGACGAGTCTGGGACAACTGGCTGTCCGGGCTGTGATCGGCGGCAGCCATACCGGCCGCGAGCGAGGGGGCCTTGGCGCGAAGATCGGAGAGATTCACAAAGTCCTTGGTGATACTCGACGGGTCGGTGGTGGCCGATGGTATGAGACGCGGGGGCAGCACACCCCATATTTGCCTCGTCTGCTCCACCTGTGGGTCGGTGCGGAGCGCCTGACGCAGCACACGCCGTTCCCTGTGCAGATCTTGAGGTGTTGGGGCCCGAGATCGGTCGCGCAGGGAGAACGGCGTGCGGTTCACCAGGCTATTGAGGTCGCTGGTCGGATGCGAGCAGGAGGTGCCGGAAGATGCCTGGTTCGATGAGGGAACGCGGGTCATGGTGGTGGCGGTGCGTCCGAGGTCCCGGGCGCGTCGCCGCTGCGGGATCTGTCGCAGCCGCTGTCCGCGGTTCGATGCCGGGGCGGGACGCCGGCGGTGGCGGCACCTGGACGCGGCCGGGCTGCAGCTGTTCCTGGAGGCCGATGCCCCGCGTGTGTCGTGCGAACGGCACGGGGTGGTGGTCGCGGCGGTGCCCTGGGCCCGGCACGACGCCGGGCACACGCGCGACTTCGGCCAGCAAGTCGCCTGGCTGGCCACCGAGTGCTCCACGTCGGCCACCGCGCAGTTGACGCGGGTCGCCTGGCGCACCGTCGGCGCGATCCTGGCCCGCCACCAGCGTGATGCGGACGCCGGGCTCGACCGCCTCGCCGGGCTGCGGCGGATCGGGATCGACGAGAGGTCGCCACATTCCGCACGAGCACATCGTCGTGTGCCTTGCCGCAGTCTCGCGGGCCGTGATCACCGCCACGGCTCCGGTCGGTTGCTCGCGCGGTACCACCCGCTGGATGCGGTCTCGGCTGTCCGGCGCCGGGGCCACCGTGCCTGACCCGCCGGCCGCATCGTCCGGTCGGTGACCGGGGGACGCTGGGACACGGTCGCGGCGCGGGCGGCGGCCTTCTTTCGGTGGGGTCGGTGGAATTGAATGTCGGTCAGTTCCGCAGGGGTGCGCGATCGGGGGCAGGGGGTGGCCGGGAACGCTGTCGGAGGCGTTGGGCGCGGCCTGTTCGTCCTCCTCCTCGGCCTGGCCTCCTGGGCGACGGGGTCGGTCACCGCCTCGGTGAACTCGCACGACGGCAGCGGCGAGGTCGCCAGCCCCGTCCGCGTCCTCGCGCCCTCGTCCGGGGTCCTGTCGACTGGGTGCCGTGGGGCCCGCCCGCCGCCGGCTGCGCCGGGCGGCGGCTGCCTGTGGGGGGCCGGTCACAGGGGTACGGCTTCCTGTGACCGGCCGGTGGGTTCAGTTGATGTGGAGCGTGGTGATGGTGCCGTAGTTCTTGGTGATGGCCTGGTTCTTGCCGAAGGTGTGGCGGTAGAGGGAGCCGTCGCCCGGCTCGTACTCGAAGTACCCGGCGTTGTTGCCGCTGCTGAAACTCGTGACCGACCTCTGGTCGATCCAGATGTCGCCGGCGTTTGCGAAGCACCTCCTGAAACCGGTGCCGTTGTCGTTGGTGATGCCGATGGCGAAGTAGTCGCTGGCGAACAGGCATTCGGCGAAGTTGACTTCGTTGGTCGCGTGGGCGGGCACGGTGCCGACGGCCAGAGCCATCATGGCGACTCCTGCGGCCACGGCGATTCGTCGCTTCAGCATGACGCAAACTCCCTGGTGTGTGAGGTGGGGCATGCGAGTCGAAACTGAAGGGACACTAACAGGAGGTGTTCAGGTCGCAACCTGGTGTAACGATTTTCGGACATCATTCTGTTTCCCGGGGCTTTTGCGGGACTTTGCTGAGCCGAATTCCACACCCGCCACACCCACCACACCCACCACACCCGCCACACCAATCACACCTGTCACACGGACCCGCGCGGCCGTCCGCGCCGGGCCGACCCCTTGCGGGCGGGTCGAAGGGGAGACTCATGCGCAGCGGCCGTTCTCCCGTGCTTCGTGACGCGACATCTCGAAGTGTGGGGAACGGCCGCCTGCGCTGTCCCGGGAGGAAGCATGGATCAGCAGGTCGGGTGACCTGCGAGGTTGAACGGAAAGCTCAGAACGGAAAGCTCAGAATTGTCCACTGTTCGGGGCAGAGCCCGCTCGGCTGGGAGATCCCAGCCGAGCGGCTGTCCGAACTGCTCGCGGCCTGAACAGCCGGCCACGTGTTGCAACGGTCCCTGGAATCCGCTTTCGATGGCCGTGCCTTCGTCGTCTTTCGAATACCGTTGCCGTGCCGTGCCGTGCCGTGCCGTTCCGTGCCGTGCCGGCCCGGTGCACGGGCCCTCTCTGCGGGCGCCCACTGTGGGTCCGTTCAACGGCGCCGGCCAGGTTCCCCGGCGCGCCGGTGGTTCTCGGGGAGGTGCGGTTCAGCCGCACAGGGCCGCGTCGACGGCGTCCTCGGCCGGCTGCAGGTCCGCGGGGCCGGTCGGGTCGGCGGTCATCGTGACGCTGGCGGCGCGTCCGTCGCTGGTGGCGGCGCTCCAGGTTCCGTAGCCGGGGATGCTGCCGTTGTGCCACCAGAGAGTCTTGTGGCACGACAGTTGTGTCCTCATGATCCCCAGTCCGTAGTCGTAGCCGGGCGCGCCCGTGGGGACGGTGGTGCGCATCTGCGCGAGCTCGGGGCCGTTGAGGAGGTGGCCTTCCTTCATGAGTTCGGAGAAGAAGCGGGTGAGGTCGGAGCTGGTGGAGATCATCGCGCCTGCCGCCCAGGCCGCAGAGGGGTCGATCTCGGTGACATCGCGCAGCGGTCCGTTCGGGCCGTTCTTGTGGTAGCCGTGGGGGTGGGGTCCTCGGAGGGTGGTCTCGGCGGGGGCGGGGAGGTAGGTGTGGCGCAGTCCGGTCTTCTTGATGATGCGTTTGTCGACCTCGCCGGCGAGGGGCCGTCCGGTGACCTTTTCCACGATCATCCCGGCCACCAGGTAGTTCGTGTTGCTGTACCCCCAACTCGTTCCGGGGGCGAAGACGGCTTCGTGTCGTAGTGCGATGTCCAGGGTGTCGCGGGGAGAGAGGTAGCGGCGCTGGAGGATGTCGTCGGTGACGTCGTTCTCGTAGTCGGGGAGTCCGCTGGTGTGCTGCAGGAGCTGACGCACCGTGACGTGGTGCCCGTCGATCCCTTGTCCGCGCAGGAGGTTGGGCAGGTAGGTCTCGACCGGGTCGTCGAGGCGGATCTTGCCCTCGCCGACCAGTTGCAGGACGACTGTCGCGGTGAACGTCTTGGTGACGCTGCCGATGCGCACCTCGCCGTCCCGGGGCGTCTTCGCGCCGGTGGCCAGGTCCCCGATGCCCGCGGCATAGGTACGGGTGTGGCCGGCCTGGTCACGGACGGAAGCCAGAGCGCCGGGCACGTGATCGGGGCTCACCATGGCGTTCAGACGCTGCTGGATGGTGTCTGGCCTGGCGGCCCCCGAGGCGGCACCGGCGGAGGGGGCGAGGGCGCCGAGGGCGAGGGCCGCGGTGGCCACGGCGACGGCGGCGTGAGTCGTCCTGCGGCGCAGGGCGTGGGACCGGAGCTGCGTGTGTGAGTTCATGGGATGTCGTCTCTGATGGTGTGTGCGGTTCTGGTGTTCGCCGGGGTTTCCGGCGCGGTCAGTGTCCGGAGAGGTTGCGGCGGACGCACTGGACGTACTGGTGGAGGCCGTCGGGGCGGTAGCACTCCTGGGTGTGGTTCGCGTACCAGGCGAGGAAGGCGGCGGCCAGGACGGACACCGCGATCGCGGCGAGTGAGAGCAGCAGGCCGGCGAGCGCGCGGCCCCGGCCGGTGCCGGTGTGTCCGGACGTTCGCAGGGCGATGGTGCCCGTGACCAGGCCGGCGGCGCCGGCCAGGGCGCCGACGACCGCGAACGAGGTGAACAGGCCGAGCGTGCCCAGTGTCACGGCTGCCGTCGCCGGGGTGTTGCGTGTTGCTGCGGGCCGGGCGGCCGTCGTTCCAGGGGTGTGCATCCGCTGTCCTTCCGTGATCGGCCCGGTCGCTCCGGGCCTGACCGATCCTGGAACACGGCGCCTTGTGCGCGCCTCCCGGGCGGGAGGGAAACGGTGCTCCCCCGATCGGGGGAGGAGGGCGGGGGTGCGGGACGTCATACTCGGCGTCGATGACCTGAGGAATCCGGCCGTTGCTACGCGGCTCCACCTGCACGGGCGTGCTGTTCGTGTTCCTCGGCGCGGTGGCGGGCACGGTGCCGCTGCCGTTCGCCGTGCTGCCCGTGCTGCTGTGGGAGTTTGGCCCGTACGGGGTGCGGGCTGGTGCTGGTGGTGTGGGCGGGGCTGGTTCGCCGCGGCCGGGCCGGCGCGCACCACCGGGCGGGTGCTGATCGCGCGGGGCCGTTGCCTGCTGGACGCGCCGGTGCCGGAGTCGGCCGGTCCGCTCGGCGTGGGCCGGTGGCGTCCTTGACCCTGTCCGCCCTGCTTCCCCGCCGGGGCCCCGAGTGAGCCACCCACACAACCCCGACGGTCCCGGTGGCGACACGGTCGCGCTGGCCACCCCGGCTGCCGCGTCTTCGACTCCTACATCGAGACCAGCGGCGCCGCCTGGCGGATCTACTGGACCTGAGGCTCGGACGCCGCCACCCGCCGACAGGCCGACGGCCAGGAGGCGGTCCTCACCGTGCTGCTCATCGGCCCGCACCTCTGATATCGCCCCAGTGCCCAGCCTGCGGCCCGCGCGTTGACTCACCGGCGCAGATTCAACGTCTGCGCCACGCCCACAAAGGAGAAGACCGTCCCGAAGGTCCTAGAGGAGCGCGGCGGCCACCTGCCACACCGCAGCTACATCGCCGGCGTCGTCACCGAACTGGAGGCGCTCCGGTACGGCCCGGACATCTGGTGGCTGGAGCAGGCAAGCCCAGCCGGCGCGGACGCGCTGCGTGCGGACCCCGAACGGGACCGTGCCGCCGCAGTGGCAATCCGTGACGGCGGCGACCAGGTCGTGGTGGAGCTCGACAGCGGTGGGACGGTCAGAGGCAGTCGTGGAAGTCGTCGTTCCTATGGCCCGTGCCGACGCGGAACGCTGTGGTGACACTGGAGTAGTTCGGGTCGACAATCACACGCCACGTCCCACGCGCGTCGGTTCTGTCGTACTGCCATTTGCCGTAGCTCAGCACCGGGTGCCTGGTGCCTGCAACGTTGTTGATACAGGTCAGCAAGGAGAGTACGTCCAGGTCGCCGGTCGTTGGATGATGGCCGTCGTCGATGTGTCGCAGTCCGTACGAGGACGGGGTTCCGCAGAGCAGGTTGATGTCCCCGAGTGCACCACCCAGATCCTGCAAGTGGAACTGGGTGTGGACAGTAGTGGCGGGGACGACGGATTCGTCCTGTGCGCAGATGTCGCCCGGAGGTAGCGTCCGACCGGATGATGCGGCGGCCTCAGCGGTGGGAAGCGCGGTCAAGGACAGGATGCTCACGGCTACAGCCATGGTTCGGCTGAGGGTTCGTCTTGAAACGCGGACGGTGCGACAGCGCTGGTTCGGCACGGGGGGACTCCTTGTCGTGAGAGAGGGGTTGACGGTCGGATTCCCGGGTTTCGGATCTCGCATGTCGTCCTCCACACGGACTCATTCCAAGGCAGCGATGTGGCAAGGACGTTGTCCACCGTTCGAGGGGATTCCACGGCGTCACCCGCTCGGCGTTCGGAGGCTGAATTCCGGGGCAGCGGTGCCCGCGCCCGGTATCCGGTGCGTTGATGCGGATCCGATGCGCGACGAGACCATACGAGCGGCGGAGTTCGGGGAAGGCTTGGGCGGAAATGGATGGCAGCCCAAGTTCATCGGCGTTCCCGCGCCGACCCGAAAGGAGAAGATCATGACGGATCGTTCGTGTCTGGTTCACCTGCGCAATGGCACCGGCCTGACCATCGACTCGGTCACCGTGAAGCACAACTGCGGCGGCGATTCCTATCTTGTCGACAAAACGATCAAGGGTATGGCGCCGAACGACGAGCAGTACGTGTTCGACGCCAAGTACAAGACCGGAGCGATCCACTCGGACTCCGACCACTGGTACCTCGAGTACACGCAGGGCGATACCACGCACAAGACCAGCGATGGCTTCACTTGTGAACTGCAGTCCGACGACGACGGGGGGACCGTCGTGATGAGCTTCACGGAGACCAATCTCAACGTCAAGCCCCCGAAGTCGAGTGCCTGCGACAAGACCATCAAGTAGCCGCTGCTGGGCGGACCCCCGATAGCGACCGCCCCGGTCGGCCCGTCTCCGTCTCGGGTGCGGCGAACCGACAGGGTTCGGGTGTCCGTCCCAGAAGGCGTGGATGCCGCCCCGGTGGGTTGGCCCGAGGCGGCGACGGTCGTTCGATCGCCGCCTCGGTGGTTCGCCGGGTTCGCGGGCCGTCCGAGAGGTGGGGCCGCAGGCCGGCGGGCGGACCTGGGTCGGCGGTCGGTGCGATCGCCACGACCATCGCCGGCGCGAGGCCTGGCTGACTGCCTTGCGGCTCCCGCCATGCTCACCGGGCCGCAATTCGCGAGAAGATCCGACACCGCCCAGAGTGACGTTTCCGGATGGATCGCCAGGCTTGCCAGCCACGTTTCGATAGCCGGCCGAAGCGGATATGTCGCACATTACGCGAAGGGGAGTTCGAATCATGTCCTACACCGCCCCGGTGTACGTGTGGAACAATATGGCGGACGGGAAGAAGATCGACAGCATCACTGTCGGATACGAGCACCTGTTTGACGGTAGTGGCGAAGACCGTCGGACGAGGACGGTGGAAAACCTGCCCCACGGCCTGGATGGAAAGGTCTACCTCTATGACGTGAAGTATCGGACCGGCCCGCTCAGCGAAGACGAGTGCGACTGGACTATCACGTTTTTTGCGGGCGGTAAATCGTATACAGGGCGTGAGCGGTTCCGGTGCAAATTGTCGCCGGACGACGCAGGCAAGGATGTGCTCATCGGGCTCAGTGCGGAGGGTTTTCACATCGGTCTCGGAAGCTCAGGTGGTTGCGACGGCCCGGTTGAGTGATTCAGAACCTCATCCCGCCTGTTGCCCGGAGTCTGCGGCCACCAGCGCGGCCAGTGCGGTCAACGTTGTGTGGTAGCCGTTGCCGAAGTGGTCCCGGGCTGGATCGAACTGCCCGGACCACGGCGGGATTTGGCCGGTCGTAACCGCGTGGTCCGACAAGGTGTCGATGACTTCCTGGTGGTCCTCGTCGAGTGGTGCGCCTGCCCAGAGTGCTGCCGCCGTCAGCTCCGCCGCGAGGTCGTAGTCCCCAAGTCGGCATCGAGTGGCTGCCATTGATCCTGTGGACTTCTCCGCCCAGGCACGATGGGTCTCGCTCCAGGCCGGGTCGCGTCCTCCGAACCTGGTGGCGTAGAAGACGGTGTGGGTCAGGTCGTACAAGTCGCCGCGTCCCGCCGCGTCCAGGCCGTCCGGGTATCGGCGCATCAGGCTGTCCAGGACCGATTGCATATCGCCGCGACAGTCGCGTGCCCCGCGCAGATCCGCCGCGAGCGCTGCGTCAAAATCCAATGCTCCGGCGGCTGTTGTGGGCGCCTTCCGCAAGGAGGGGACGGGCGTGAAGACGCCGGGCAGCTGTCCTGTGGCTCGTTGCAGCGCGGTGAACACGAGCATGCCTTCCGCTCTCCCGGTCCGGTCCGGGGCCAGGTGCGCGGTGGGTGCCCGCCACGGCTGAGACCGTGACCGGGACAGCCGGTGTTGGCATTCGCGCGCGATGCGGTCCGCCCAGGAGGGATAGCCGCCGTCGATGGCGCAGCGGGACTCGCGGACGGACATCAGGATGAGGGACAGCTCGCAGAGTCGGTGGATCTCGACCGGCCAACGCGTGGTGAACACGGGCGGAAAGAACCGGTCCAGGTGTGTCTCCACCCATGCCCGCAGAACCCGCCCGGCCTCCTGACGGGTCGGGTCGGCCACGAGTGCGGGCGCGGGGTGTGGTTCGTGCGGTGGGGTGGAGGCCGGGCGAGCGGTGCCGCGTGGCGGCTGTTCACGAGCGGGCATCACTGTTCCCCCGCCAGGACGGGGTAGTGGTCGCTGTAGTTGGTGAATTGGTGGCCCTGCGCAGACCACGAGGGGGACGTGGTCTTGATCACCGTATTGTCCCACGTCGCGCAGGGTCGGGTGTGTCCGGTGCGCAGCAGTACGTGGTCAAGTAGTTGCCGAGGGTCCTTGGGATACCGGTACGCGGCGACGTCGTTCTCGGTGGTGTCGAACGAGTAGGGCGGGCCAAGCCGGTGGTCCGGGCGGTCCAGCCGTGCGTTCTTCAGGAGGTCGTCGAACTCCTCGGTGTGGCCGTCGATGTTGAAGTCGCCGGCGACGACGACCGGCTCTGCGCTCGGAATCGACAGGCTCGTCAGGTAGGAGTCGAGTTGCACGAGCTGCCTGGCCCGGACTTCGCGGGCTGTCTTCTGGTCGTCCGGGTCGTCCGACTGGGTGTGCGTGCCCACCACATGGACGCGCTTCCCGGCGACGTTCAGGATGACGTAGGCGAAGCCCTTGTTGGCCCACCAGTCCGCCCCGTGGCCGTCCCGGTAGATGAACTGTTCCTTATGGACGAGGGGCCAGGTGGAGACGATCACCACGCCACCGTTCTCCAGAAGCGGATTGTAGTTGCCGTTGGTGGCGTTCCAGTCGTCCGTGCTCCTGCCGATCACCGGTGTCTGATACTTGTACCCCTGCTCGGAAAGCGCGCCGAGCACATGGCCGGCAGGGGCGTCGGAGAACATCTCCTGCAACACCACGACATCATGGCCGTGCAGGAAACCGGCGTTCCCGAATAGCCCGGCACGTACGTCCTGGGCCCATGCGTCAGCACCCGCATCCTGATCCTCCGTCCGTCCACGCACCAGGGCGGCACACGGACTCTCCATGTCGACTCGAACACGCAAACAACGCTGCATATATGACGTACCTTCACGACTGGGAAGGAGTGCCGGAGGGCGGCCCGTGCGGCCCGATCGCCCTCGCGTCCTGCCTCCCGAACGTCATCCGACCGATGCGGTACGGTACTTGGGGGTCACCGCTGCGAGACGGTGAGCGGCAATCCGCGGCAGAGCACGTGTCTCTCCGCATGCCGGCAGCAGCATTCCTCCACTGCCCCGTCGTGAACGCGTTCGGGGCGATGGCTGCATCCCGGTGGTGGATCGACGTCACCCGGTCGCGTGGCCAGGCATGCCGCCCGCCGTGGCGCGACCTACAGTCCGAGGCATGAGCCGATCTCGGGAGCGTCGGATATGAGTGGGTGGCAGGTCCTGGAAGCCGTGGTGCGGGTCGCCGTGGGCGGCGTGCTGGTGGCCGCCGGGCTGGCCAAACTGAGGGCGGGGCGGACCAGCCTGCTGCGGGCGGTGCTCGCATACGACATGGCGGGACCGCGGCTCTCCGCAATGGTGAGTCGGGCCCTGCCGGCCACGGAGGTCGCCGTCGGTGCCGCGCTGATGCTCGGTGCAGCGACACGGCCGATGGCCGTCGCAGCCACCGGGTTGTTCGCACTGTTCACCGTGGTCGTCGCGGTCACCCTCCTGCGAGGGAAACGAGTGCCCTGCAACTGCTTCGGCTTCGCGCGTAGGTCCGCAGCCGTGCGCTGGTCGATGCTGGCCCGAAACGCGGTACTGATCAGCGCTGCCCTGTTCGTTCACCGACTCGCCGCCGACCACGGAGCAGGTCCGTGGTCGGTCGACGGCGTTGTCGGACCAGGCGGCGAGGTCCGGTCCGGCCTCGTTCTCGCGGCCATCGGCGTTGCTGTAGCAGCGACCGCCCGGACGGTGGCTCGCCGGGCGTCGGGGTAACCGCCGCCCACCCCGGCCGCGCGGCCGGAAGGTGGCGTGACGACCGTTCCGAGACTCCGTAGCTGTGGGAAGACGAAAGAATGCGATCGATGATGAAGACCCTGCGCACCATGCTCTCCGGCATCCTCGCCTTCGTCGTTCCGGAGACCCGGTTCCGGGTCAAGTGCACGGACCCGGTCAAGTTGGCGGCCTGCCAGGAGAAGTGTGTGGGCAGCGGTAGGGATCCATTCGGATGCCTGCTTGAGTGCGAAACCGACTGTCTGTAGACAGCGGACCGCTCGCCAAGATGCGCCGCCAGGACAGGGCGCTCCTGCTCTTGCTCCAGCTCGACCGCGCGGCCCGTAGCGGTAATGCCGCCCTGGCCCGCCAGGCCCTGGACGACGTCCTCTACGTCGCTTACGCCCTGACCGCCCGCCACCGCGAGCCCGCCGAACGGATCCTGGCCGCTCACCCGACCTGGCAGGGCGCGCCCGCTGATACTGCCCCGGCGGCCGCCGTTTCACCCTGGGGCGAAACGGCGGACACCGGGGCGGTCCCCCGAGATGCCGTCGAGACGGAGCCGGCCGTCGTGCCTGCTGACCGGGTGGCGATACCCGGCACCGAAGCACCCGCCATGCCGCCCCGGGGAGAAACCTCGGAGCCCGCGGGGCAGGCCCCCTTCGGCCGCCAGGCCCGTCCGGAAGGCGCTGAAGCGCCCCGGGCGGAAACCGCCCTGGTCGTCCCGGCCGGCGAGCGAGCGTTGCGCGAGCTGGTGGACCGCCGCCTGGCCCAGCAGCCGACCCCCGACCTCGACCCGGCCGCGCCCACCGCGCAGAAGCCCAGGGAGGTCACGGTCCCGACTGACCCGATGCTGCGCCGGCTGTCGGACATCGACGCCTCCGTCGCCCTGGATCCACATGTGTTCGGCGACTGTGGTCGCTGGCCGGATGGACCGTCAACCCGGACGTGTACCTCGTCCTCGGCGAGGGCCACCAGGTCGGCTGGGTCGAGCGCGGCCTGCCCGGCCTCGGCGACCGGTGGGTGGCGATGTACGAGAACCACTTCATCGGCGACCAGGCCACCCGGGAAGCGATGCTCCACGACACCCCGGAGCAGGCCGCCGCGGACTACGCGGCCGCCTACCCGGTGCCCGGGCACGGGGACGGGCTGGTGTTGGGCGGGGAGCTGCTGCCGGTCGGGTGGCTGGCCGAGGAGCGGGTGTTCGTCAGGCCGCTCCACTTCGACTGCGCGGACGACGTCCGGCCGCTGGGGTGTCGGTGCCGGTGCCGGTACTGAGGCGGTGTGGCTCCCGGCCCACCGGGCGGTCGTCACCGGCCTGGAGGCGAAACCCGGCGTCCCACCTCACGCCGGACGAGTCGACGGCCCGCGCCCTGGCCCACGCCGACCCCGAGCACGACGACTGGTTCGCGGCGCTGTTTCGGATCGCAGGCCCGCAGAGCCAGGAGAGGTTCGGCTGGGCCCGCGCGGCCGCCGAGGACGCCGGCGAGCCCGACCGCCGGTGCTCCGCGTTCGACGCGGTCACCGGCGCTGTCGCAGTGGCGGGCGGTGAGCCGCATCGACGCCGCACCGCCACGGGTGGACGCGACCACCACCGCTGCTGTGGCCATGAAGGGCGCAACGAGGTACACGCTCACCTACCGGGTTGCCGACCGCGACCACAGCACCGGCTCCCTCACGCCGCACGGCGTCAGGTCACCGGGCATCGGTGCGACGCTCCCGCTGGAAGTCGCAGCCGACGACCCCGAGGCCTCACGCGTCACCGGCGGCCATGACCCCGACGACGCCCTCCAGCCCACGATGATCCTCGTGGCCACCGCCGCCGTTGCCGGCCTCGCCACCTCCCTGCGCCTTCTCCACACGGCCACCAGACGCAACCGCCCGAGCCCCTGAACCAACCCCGTCCTGGCTGTTCCGCGGCGGCTGCGTGGCCTGCCCCGGCTCGCTTTGCCCCCTGGGGCGGGGGGTGCCCCTATCTCTTTCGTCAAGCGTCGGGCGCCGTGGTCGGCCCAAAATCGTCCCCTTTTGGCCCAGCGCCTGGGGCTGGCAGGAGGTCAGCGGTGCCGTCGCCTGCGGGAGGCGTGCGACGCCAGAAAAACCACTTGATCCGCTGGCTTACGGTTCCCGCATGACGACTACGCTCCGCCTGGAAACGGTCACTGCCGCCAACTTCGATGTCGCGATCGGCCTGAAGGTTCGCCCCGACCAGGAGCACCTGGTGGCGCCGGTGGTGAAGTCCCTCGCCGAGGCATACGTGTACCCAGGCATAGCCTGGCCCCGCATCATCTTCGACGGCGACCGGCCTGTCGGCTTCCTCATGGCCTTCCTTGACATCGACTTCGCGGGCGACGGCAGGGCGCCGACATCCGCTCGGGACTGTGGCGGCTCAACATTGCGGCCGGCGAACAGGGATGCGGATATGGCCGCTTCGCGGTCGAGTCCGTGGCCGCCGAGATCCGCCGCCGTGGTGGCACCCGATTGACCACAACCTGGCATCCGGGCGAGGACGGCCCCGAGGGTTTCTATCTGGGGCTGGGGTTCCGGCCGACGGGGGAGATGAGCGGGGATCAGAAGGTCGGGGAGTTGGAGTTGGGCAAGGTGGATCCGCCGGACGGCGCGGTCCGCCTGCCGGAGGGGGAAGGTCCCTCCTTGTAGAGCTCGGCTTGCCTCGCGCCCCAGGTCAGGATGCCGCTGCGGGTCGTGATTCGTAGAAGGTGCCGTCGCGGAGCATGGCGAACAGCACGTCGACGCGTCTTCGGGCGAGGCAGAGGAGCGCTTGGGTGTGGGTCTTGCCCTGGGCGCGTTTGCGGTCGTAGTAGGTGCGGGAGGCCGGATCTGCGAGGGAGGCGAACGCGGCGAGGAAGAAGGCTCGTTCGAGTTGCTTGTTTCCTCGCCGGGAGGGTTGTTCGCCGCGGATGCAGGATCCGGAGTTCCGGGAGGCGGGGGCCAGACCGGCGTAGGCGGCGAGGCGGCCGGAGGTAACGAAGGTACTGGCATCGCCGACGTCGATGAGGATGCGAGTGCCAGTCCTGACGCCTATCCCCGGCATCGACGTCAGGAGCTTCGAAAGAGGGTGGGCCTCCAGCAGGTCAGCGATCTGCCTTTCCAGGGCTGCGCGTTGGGACAAGTGCGCGCGTAGTTGGGCGGCAAGGCTGGGCACGATGGTGGCGGCCGCGCCGGTACCCGCGACGACGACGGTCTGCTCATCGAGGGTGGTGAAGATGTCCTCGACCAGGCGCTCGGCCATCCGGGGTGCCTTGGGCCGGATCAGGGTGACCAGGCGGCGGCGTCCTGCTTTGCGGATCAGTGCCGGGGAGCCGTATCGCTCCAGGATGGTGAGCACGGCGGGGTGTTGGATGCGTGGGCCCAGGACGCGTTCGAGCGAGGGGTGGATCTGGGTGAGCAAGCCGCGCAGCCGGTCGGCGGTGCGGGTGACCTCGCCGGCGAGGTCGTCGTCGAACCCGGCGAGCATGTCCAGCTCGGCGACGGTTTCGTCTGTGGTGGCCAGAGCGCGCAGGGTGTGGGGCACGGTGCGGGCGGCGTCGGCGATGATGAACGCATCGCGGGCGTCGGTCTTGGCCTCGCCCGGGTAGGGATCCGCGATCCGCCGCATGGTCAGGCCGGGCAGGTAGGCGACCAGGCAGCCCGCGTCGCGGGCGACGGCCAACGGCAGAGCGCCGATGTTGGCAGGC
This sequence comes from Kitasatospora sp. NPDC094016, assembly GCF_040304045.1. NCBI lineage: Bacteria > Bacillati > Actinomycetota > Actinomycetes > Kitasatosporales > Streptomycetaceae > Kitasatospora > Kitasatospora sp. NPDC094016. Next base: position 38,933 of record NZ_JBEOUK010000009.1, on the reverse strand, counting down.
TGGTCGACGATCACCAGCACGGTGCCGTACTTCGCGTTCAGCTTGTCGAACAGGGCCCGCGGCCTGGGCTCGCTGTTGGGCAGCCGCTTGTCGAAGACGGTCTTGCCAGCGGGGGTCAGGCCCCGCCCGTGGTGTTCGCCCTTGCCGACGTCCAGGCCGAGGAAGACGGCCACCTCGCTGATCTCGATCACCAACAGCCTCCGCTGACGCGCTCGTGTCCCCGGCCTCACCTACGGCACCAGATGCCGGCATCCACGTTACGAAGGCCTGCCGTACCCGTCGCCGGGCCGGCGGTCGTGCCCCTAATCAGCGGTCTACCGGTGCCTCCGGTGCCCGGTGACACCACCCCCCGGATCATGCTTGCACCGCCGGACCGGAAATTCTTCGGCGCACTCCCGCCCGGGTAACCCCCCGAAGCCATCCACGACAGGAAGATCTCCCGTTTCCCGCGCCGCGCCATCGGGACCGCCCTGCGCCGCGTGGCCTGCCCGGCTGCGCCCCACCCGACCGGGCCTCGTTCCCACAGCCCTCCCACCGTCCCCGGCCACGCCCCGTCGTTGTGGCAGGCGTCGGCCGTCCCGTTCTGCTGCCCCCGGGGATGACGCCGTTGCGAGCGCCTCTCTTCGGCGCCGCCGCCCGTGGCCTGTTGTCGGGGTTGTCTTGTCGGTCGTCGTCACCGCCCCGCCTCGGGGACGGGGAGAGCCTGTCCGTCGCCCCGGTCCGTCGTCGGTGACCGCCCGCGCCGGCCGTCCCCCGGCCAGGACCGCCCCTGGCTGCCGCACTACGCTCTCCGACCGGATGAGACAGAAGGGGGGCTGCCCGGGGCCGAGCTGTCCGGGCCTGCTGTGCCCCGCGTGGTCGGCGTGCCTGTCATGGCCAGGACGGTGGCGAGCCCGGTGTCCCGGGCCGGCCTCGTGGCCTGCCTGTTCCCTGCCTCCGCGTCGCTGCCCCGCTTCGCCGCCTGTCGTCGCGTTCGCGCCCTCGCCGCCTCCTTTCCTCGCGGGCCGGGTTGACGGTCCATTACCGGGTGGCCGGGTGGCCGGTCCGTCTGGCGGCGGGGCGGGTTGTTGGCGTGGTCAGGGGCTTGGGGAAGCGGGGTCCCGCCGGGGTGGAAGGCTGGGACGGCCTCGGGGCGCGGTGTCGGCGAGGTGGCGGTGGGCGGCGTGGAGGTTTTCGGCGGCCTGGCGCAGGTGGTGGCAGGCCATGGAGGGAGAGACCGCGTTGTAGGGGCGGAGCCATCGTTCGGCGGCCTGGACGCGGGCGAGGGCGGCGGTCAGGGCCTGGTGGGCCGGCCGCATCGACGGGATCTCGGCGACTTCGTCCACGGTCCGGGAGAGCAGGACGGCGAGGTCCTCGGTGTCGGGCCACGCGCCGTCGGTGAAGTCGTGGCCCCACCAGGCCAGTCGGGCCGCGCATATCCCGACCCAGGCCTCCAGCCGGTCTTCCCAGGACGGCGGCCTGGCGGGCGGGGGCGGGGGCGGGTTCGCAATGATCGGCACCCGAACATGATCCGCCCACGGGCCACGGTCGCGTGGCCGTTTCACCGGAACCTGTTGACGACCTGTTGCACAACCCGGGCCCGGCGGCCGCCCACCCAGGCCGTGAGACGGTCGGAGACTGCTTCCCGGGTGCAGGGTGGGTGCAGGGACGGCCAGGGAGCGCTTCCCGGCAGCCGCCCGCCCGGGCCGCACAACGGCCAGCGTCAAGTGTTCTGTCCCATGAGGCCACGGATACGGCCGACGGGCGGCACAAGCACCTCCGCACAGGCACACCCGTCCTGGATCCGTACGGGAGTTCTCCGGCCCTCGGGGTGAACTGACCTGACAGGCAAGGGCATCCGATGCATAAGATCTCCTGTCGACCCGACCGTCCCTGTGGACGCACCGCACCGCACCGCACCGAACTGCGCCTCGCCGCACCCGCACCCGCACCGCACCGCACCGCACCGCACCGCACCGATCAGCGGGGAAAGGGCCCGACAACGAGGCCTGGACCAGACCGCAACGGAGACGCCGGATGGAGACACCGTGACTTCCGCGAGCCCACAACAACACCGCCTGACGCAGGTACCCGAGTCCCTTCGGGCCTTCGGCCGCTGGCAACACGAGGGCGAAGCGGGCCACCGCTGGCTGACGGCCCTGCCGGACACCGTCGCCCAATGGTGCGACCACTGGAACCTGAAGCCCGACGGGCCACCCATGCACGGCTACAACAGCCTCGTCGTGCCGGTCTGCCGGGACAGCGAGCCACTGGCACTGAAAGTCACGTGGCCCGACCAGCAGATGCAGGACCAGGCACTCGCCCTGCGCCTGTGGAACGGCCACGGCGCGGTCCGCCTGCTCGACACCGACACCACGGCAGGCGTCATGCTGCTGCAACGCCTCGACCACACCCGTCCACTGCGCGACGTGCCACTGACACAGGCCGTCCCCGTGATCGGGACACTGCTACGGCAACTGGCCATCGAGCCACCCCACAGCCTGCGCACGACCGCAGACATCGCCGCGGTCCACCGACGGGAACTCCCCACCCAGTGGGAGGAACTCGGCCGCCCGATACCCCGACACACCCTCCACCACGCACTGGACCTGGCCGAGGAACTGTCCCACGACGACTACACCGTCCTGGTCAACAACGACCTCCACTACGACCAGGTCCTGCGCACCCCCGACGGACACTGGTCCGTCGTCGACCCGCTGATCGTACGCGGCGTCCTCGAGTACCAGGTCGCACCCCTGCTGTGGAGCCGGTTCGACGAACTCGGCCCCTCCCGCGTCCAATGGGCCATCGACGCCCTGACCGACGCCGCGGACCTCGACCCCGACCGCGCCCGCACATGGGCACTACTGCGAGCCGTCGAGTACTGGATATGGGGCCTACGCGCCGGCTTCACCGAGGACCCGGCGCGCTGCGCCCAGATCGTGGAAGCACTCACCTGACCCCCGCCCCGCCCCGTGGAACGGCCGGCGCCGACCCAGACCGGCCACCGTCGACCCCGAAGGCCTACCGGAGGGACCGACAGGAATCCGGGCGCAGCGGGTCTACACAGACGGATCGGAGTGAGAAGCGGACCAGTGGTCGAAAGCGCGGTCCGGACGGCGGACATCCCCCCTTCACCGTCCGGACCCGTGCCACCGCCGCCACCCGCCGGGCCACCGGCCCGCCCCCGCGCTGGCCACCATGCAGGCCGTCATCGACGGCGGCGAACCCGTGCGGCAGACCCTGGAGCGGCTCGCCGCACTGGCGCCGTCCGAAGCGGTCGTCGCCGCGGCCGAGGTGCGCTGGCTGTCCCCGCTGCCCAGGCCCGTGCAGATCCGGGACTTCGGCAGCTTCATGGGCCACTTCCGCAACGCCCGTTCCCGGATCCAGGGAATCCCGGCCGACCGGGTCGAGCTGCCCGCCGTCATGTTCGAACGGCCGCTCTACTACCTGGCCAACCGGCTCGTCGTGACCGGCCACGACAGCGACATCCACTGGCCCCCGTACTCCTCCGTGCGGGACTACGAGCTGGAGTTCGCCTGCGTCCTGGGCCGCGGCGGCACCGACATCCCCGCGGCCGACGCCCAGGCGCACATCTTCGGCTACACGGTCTTCAACGACTTCAGCGCCCGCGACACCCAGTTGGAGGAGATCACCACCGGGCTGGGCCTGAGCAAGAGCAAGGACTTCACCGGCTCGAACGTCCTCGGCCCGTGGATCGTCACCGCCGACGAGGTCGGCGACCCGTACCGGCTCACCACGACCGCCCGCATCAACGGCGAGGAGGTCAGCCGGGGCACCTCTGCCGACATGCACCACAGCTTCGCCGACATGATCGCCTTCACCTCCCGGTCGACCCGGCTGCACCCGGGAGAGGTCCTGTGCTCGGGCACCGTGGCGACCGGCTGCGGACTGGAGCACGGCCGTTTCCTGGAACTCGGTGACACCGTCGAACTCGAGGTCTCCGGGCTGGGCGTGCTGCGCAACCGGGTGGTGTCATGAACCGCGAAGCACTCGTCCTCGGCGTCGGCTCCACCCGCTTCGGCCGCCTCGACCACAGCGCCGGCGACCTCGCCGGCCTCGCCGCGCACGAGGCGCTGCGCGACGCCGGGCTGACTCCGGCCGATGTCGGCGCCGTGTTCCACGCCACGGTCAGCCAGAAGGCGATCGACGGCCAGCACATGATCCCTGGCCAGGTCGCCCTGCGCCCTCATGGGTTCGCCGGCGTGCCCGTGGTGAACGTGGAGAACGCCTGCGCGGGCGGCGCGACCGCCCTGTGGCTGGCGATCGCCCACGTCCGGGCGGGCCTGTCCGACGTCGCCCTCGCCGTCGGCGTGGACAAGCTCGTCTGCGCCGACCCCGCCCAGGGGCTGGCGGTGTTCGACGGCGCCATGGACGTCGCCCACCGTGAGGAGACCCTCGCCGCGCTCGCCGCCCTGGCCGACCCGCTGCCGCCCGAACTCTCCGTGGACGGCGACCGGTCGGTGTTCATGGAGATCTACGCCTCCCTGGCCCGCGCCCACATGCGGCGCTTCGGCACCACCGAAGCCCACCTGGCCGCGGTCTCCGCGAAGAACCACGCCCACTCCGTCCACAACCCCCCGGGCCCATTTCCGCCGGCCGTTCACCGCGGACGAGGTCCTGGCGGCCCGGCGGGTGGCGTGGCCGCTGACGGTGCCGATGTGCTCACCGGTCAGCGACGGGGCCGCCGCCGCCGTCGTGACGAGAGCCGACTTCCCCCACGACGAATCGGCCGTGGCGGTCCTGAGCAGTGCCCTGCTGTCGGGCACCGACCGGGCGGCGGACGACGCCGAACACCACATCGGCCGTCGCGCCGCGCTCGCCGCCTACGAGAAGGCCGGCCTCGGTCCCCAGGACGTCGACGTGGCGGAGGTCCACGACGCCACCGCCTTCGGCGAGATCCAGCAGGCGGAGAACCTGGGCTTCTGCCCGATCGGCGACGGCGGCCCGTGGTCGGCCTCGGGTGCGAGCGCACTCGGGGGCACCCTTCCGGTGAACCCGTCGGGAGGACTCGAATCGCGCGGCCACCCGGTGTCCGCCACCGGACTGGCCCAGGTCTTCGAACTGGTCACGCAGTTGCGCGGCCGGGCAGGCGGACGACAGGTCCCCGACGCGCGCATCGCCATCGCCGAGAACGGCGGCGGCCTCTACGGAATCGAGGAGGCGGTGGCCGCCGTGACCATCCTGGGGAGGACCCGATGAGACCCCGCTACGCGGACCTGATCCTCACCGCGCTGCGCAGACGGCCCGAGCGCACCGCCTTCCGCTTCACCGGCGACGACGGGACGACCCCGCCCGGCTCGCCCAGGCCCGCCGGCTCCTCGGCCCCGTACTCAGCCAGCACTACGGCCAGGCCGAGGCCCCCAACGCACTGACCGTCCTGGACCCGGCAGAGCACCGCGACGACCGGGCCGTCCTGGGCAACTGCGGCCGACCGATGCCCGGTGTGGAGATCACCCTGCGCGATCCGCACGGCCGGGAGGTGCCGGCCGGTGAGCCGGGCGAACTGTGCGCCCGGGGACCGCTCGTGATGGACGGCTACTGGAACAAGCCCGAGCAGACCGCGGCTGCGCTCGAAGGAGGCTGGCTGCGTACCGGGGACGTCGCCCGCAGGGACGACGACGGTCTGATCACGATCATCGACCGGATCAAGGACACCATCATCACCGGCGGCTTCAACGTCTACCCGCGCGAGGTCGAGGAGGCCCTCTCCGCCCACCCGGCCGTCGCCGCCGTCGCTGTCTACGGCACACCCGACCCGCACTGGGGCGAAGCCGTCACCGCCACCGTGGTCCTGCGCTCCGGACGGCACGCCACCCCCGCCGAGCTGACGGACCACGTCCGCACCCGCAGGGGCCCCCTCTGGGTCCCGAAGCGGATCCACCTCGCCGACGCACTACCCCTCACCGCCCTGGGCAAGATCGACAAGAGGGAACTCCGCCACCGGGCCTCCGGGGAGGACCGGAGCGGCCGGTAGCAGGACCAACCGGCCCGCACCCGCCGTACGCGAGGCTCACGGACGGCCGGTGGGCCGTGAGCGGGCGCGCCCGGACGGTCGCGGACTCCCGCCGGTACGGCGAAATCCGGAGCGACCCGGGGCTCAGGCGTCGATGCCCTTTCGTGCGAGATCGGCTGCGATGCCGTCCAGAACGCCGGCCAGGCCCGAGGCGAACAGGGCGTCGAGGTCCCACGGGTCGGCGCCTGCGCGCATCGCACGGGCGAGCCGGGGGTACGCCCCGGGTTCGTACAGCGGGTCCTGCGCGCGGTCCGAGTCCTTTGCTCGCCGCGTCGCGCCGGTCCTCGACTGCCGCTCCGTCTCCAGATCGCTGACCAGGGTCACCGCTACGCCCTGCACGTAGGAGGCGAACATGAACATGTACCGGAAGGCGTCGGCGGGTTCGAGGTCGAGCCCGTCGAACGAGGAGAAGGCGCTTTCGCTGTCCGCGGCGAGGGCCGGGCTGAAGTAGGCGCGGGTCGTCACCATGACCCTCGGCAGGATCCACGGGTGACGGTGGTACAGCTCCCAGTCGCGGTCCGCGGCGCGTTCGAGGCCGTGCCGCCAGTTCCGCGGTGGCGATTCGGGCAGCGGCAGGTCGGCCATCGCGGCTTCCACCATCAGGGTTACCAGGTCGTCCTTGGACGCCACGTGCCGGTACAGGGACATCGTGCCGGTGCCCAGCTCCGCGGCGACACGGCGCATCGACAGCGCGTCGAGCCCCTCGGTGTCCGCGACGACGATCCCGGCCCGGACGATGCGCTCGACGGTGAGGTGCGGCGCGCCGTCGTCGGCCACCGGGACGTCGGCCGGGTCCTCCGCCCTGCGGGCCCGGTAGGCCCGCGCCTGGCACGCGCGGGAACAGTAGAGCCGGGGCCGCCCCCGGTCCGCGGGCTCCAGCCCCTTTCCGCAGGACGCGCACGCCGACTGCACGGACATCAACGGACTCCTTTTCGTCACACGCCAAGGTTGTGACGAAATCTTACCCCCGCAGTGCGGGTACGTGTGCATTTCAGGATGAATCTGCAGGTCAAATGGTGTTGTGCCATTTCAGCATGTGTGCGTACCCTGCACGTGTCGATGCGTACAAAGTACGCTCTCGAAGATGGTTACGTCCGCCCGGATCCCCACACACCGCTCAGGAGAGGGCATGACTGGAGAAGAGAAACGCGCCGGATCCAGGGAGTGGGCCGGCCTCGCCGTCCTGGTACTGCCCTGCGTCCTGGCATCCATGGACATGGCCGTCATGTTCATCACGCTCCCGTCCCTGGCGGCCGACCTCCGCCCAAGCGGTTCCGAGCAGCTCTGGATCATGGACGCCTACGGCTTCCTCCTCGCCGGCCTGCTCATCACGATGGGCACGCTCGGTGACCGGTTCGGGCGCCGACGGGTGCTGCTCACGGGCGCCACGGCCTTCGGCGCCGCCTCGGTCCTCGCGGCCTACTCGACCAGCCCCGGGACGCTCATCGCGGCCCGCGCCCTCCTGGGCATCGCCGGAGCCACGCTGGCACCGTCCACCCTCTCCCTGATCCGGAGCATGTTCCACGACGCCGCGCAGCGGGCTGCCGCGGTCGGCGTCTGGACGGCCGGCTTCGCGGGCGGCGCCGTCCTCGGTCCGATCATCGGCGGCCTGCTCCTGGAACACTTCTGGTGGGGATCGGTCTTCCTGATCAACGTGCCGGTGATGGTCCTGCTGCTGGTCCTCGGCCCGCTGCTGCTCACCGAAGACCGCGACCCCGAGCCGGGCCGCTTCGACCTGCTCGGCGCCGCCATGTCCCTCGTGGCCGTCCTCGGCGCCATCTACGGCGTCAAGGCCGTGGCGGAGCACGGGTTCGGGTGGATTCCCCTGACCTGCTGCGCCGCCGGCTTCGCTGTGGGAGCGGCGTTCCTCCGCCGCCAGAACCGGTCCGCGAACCCGATGATCGACATGGCTCTGTTCCGCAGCCGCCGGTTCAACGTGCCCCTGCTGATCGACGCGCTGGCGACGTTCGGGCTGGTCGGTTTCAGCCTGTTCAACTGGCAGTTCATGCAACTCGTCCTGGGAATGGGCCCGTTGGAGTCGGCCCTGTGGTCCTTGCCCACCTTCCTCGTGATGCCCGTGGGCATCGCGCTGGCCACCGCGCTCGCTCCGCGCATCGGCAAGCACAACGTGATCGCCGCCGGGCTGCTGGTGGCCACCGCCGGCTACGTCATGCTGGCCCTGCTCCAAGCCGGTTCGGGAGTCGTCCACCTCGTCAGCGGCATGACCGTCGTCTCGATCGGCATCGGCGCCGTCTCCGCGGTCGTCACCGAGGTGATCCTGTCCGCCGCACCACCGGAGCGGGCCGGAGCGGCCTCGGCCACGGCCGAGACCTCCGCCGAACTCGGCGGGGCGCTGGGCATCGCGCTCCTGGGCAGCATCGGCACCGCCGTCTACCGTTCGGAACTGGCGGCCAACGCCCCTGACGCCCTCACTCCCGGCCAACTGGAAGCGGCGCGGAGCACCCTAGGCGGCGCCGTCGAGACCGCCGCCACACTCCCGAGCGGCACCGCCGAGTCCCTGCGGCACGTGGCCTTCGACGCCTTCGCCCGGGAGGCCCGGATCGCCTCGGTGGTCAGCGCCGTCCTGATGGCGGGCGCGGCGGTCCTCATCGTCGCCGTGTTCCGAAGCTCCGACTGCGGGCTCGGGCCCGGAGCCTCCCGATCGGCGGCGGAGCCCCGACGAGGGGACCGTGCAGGGGACATGCGCAACCGAGCAACCTCGCCCTGATCGACGTGCCCATGCGCCGCACCGGCGCCCGCGGAGCCGTTCGCGGACCAAACCGCTCGGCACCGCCTCGCCGCATCCAGGTCTGAATCCATGAAATCCGAACCACTGGAGGTCTGTAGTGTCCCGCCGTGCTCCCATGCCGCCCGCCCTGCTCGAAGCATTCGATGCCGAGATGGCCGCGGCCCGGACCCCAGGACCCACGGCGCAGCGATGGAGGGCCGTGGAGCGTGCCCACATCCTCTCCCAGCCCTGGCCGTGGTCCCACACCCTCACCCACGGCGTGATGTTCCGCCTCGCCCTCCGCGACCGCGACGTGTGGGAGATGCTCGGCCAGCTGGGGCGCCTGGTCGTCGCCGCACCCGGTTCCGCGGCCGGGAACTACCCGGACGGCAACACCGGCCGCACCCGGGTCGGGCTGACCACCCACATGCCGATCCCGGACGATCTCGCGGCCCTGCTCCGCGACGCCGGCGCGCTGCGCGTGTAGGCCCGGCCGTCCGAGAACCTCCTCCCCCGTACCGCGTCGTGCCGGCGAGCTCCTCGAACCACCGTCCCAGCCCGGTGGGCCCGTTCCATCAGAACACCAGTCGACAGCGGAACCGGAGCCGCCGGCGACGCCGGCTGCCCCTCACACGTCCGTGAGGGGCAGCCGGCATCCTCGGCGGTCGGGTGAGTACGCGGGGCGGGGCGGATTCAGAGGTCCTGCCGACGCCAGTGCGGAACGCCGGAGTTCGGCGGCCGACTCGCGGGCGGGAGGTGCTTCGAGCCTGCCGTCAGCAACACGCGTGCGCTCCCACGGCCTGCGAGCTCGGCGTCACCCCAGCGCGGGGTGGACCAGCCGCCCGTGGTGGATGAGGGCCTGCCTACGCAGGGCCGTCTCGAACTGCGCGAATACCACCGCGGCACCCTGCGCTCGATGCGCTCTCGCCTGCGGTGGGAAACCGGCTCCGCCGAGACCTCGGAGAACCTCGCATTCTGGCACACGGCGGGAACTCGTCGGTGACGGAGTTCGCCGAGAGGGTGGTGAGAGCCATGTCGTCGTGTCCTTCGCAGAGGCGCTTACCTGGAAGTACGACAAGTGCCGATGATGCGTTACACTACGCACCGGCGTCGGGCGCACCAGCTGCATCCCCGACCGCGTCGCGACCACCGGCTACGACGCCGTCGTGGCCACGGGTACCGGGCAGCCGGCCTCCGCCGCCACCCGGCAGGTGCTCACCGGGCGGGACGCGACCGGCACCCCGGTCACGGAGTTCCAGGGCCGGGCCGTCCCCAGGGCGGCTGCCTCCAGGAAGGTCTGGACGCCGTCGGCGGAGCGGCGTTCCTGAACTCCGCTCCCTCCGCCCTGCCCGGCGGCGGGCCGCAGGAGCCCCTGACGGATCCACGCGTCGTGGCCGCCGACCGGCAGTGGAGCAACTGTATGAAGGATCACGGCTTCACCTACGCCACCCCGGCGGACGCCCACATGGACCCGCGCTGGCGCGACCGGACGCAGGGCGTCGGAGCGTCCGTCGGCCACACCCCGGCCGAACTCGCCACCGCGAGCGCGGATGACGCCTGCAAGCGCTCCACCGACTTCATGGGGATCGCGGTGGCCGTCCAGGCCGCCTACGACCGGCAGTGCATCGCGGCGCACCCGCAGGAGCTGGCGACGTTCACGCAGGGCATCAGCTGGCACGTCGCCGACGCGGAGAAGGCCGTCGCAGCGGGCGCGGCCGGGTAGCGGAGGCCCGGGCGGTGGTCGACGACACCGCTCGCCGGCAAGGCCACCACGCCCGGGCCGCGCGGACGCCAGGCCCCCGAGCACTTCGAGGAGCACCACCCCGTCCTGTCGGCGGGCAGCCCGGGGGCGAGTCCGTGCCCTGCCCCCGGTGGTGCGGCTACCGTTCGTATGCTGGTCCACGGGCGGTGGCGGCATCCCCGGACCTCGGGCGGCGCCGCGTGCCGCGGAAAGGGGGGCACGGACATGCGGAAGCGGAGGAGGCGCACGGCCTGGTCGCTCATCTACTTCCTGCTGGGTGGCGTGTGCCTGCTGATCGCCGTGGTGATGGCGACGGGCGTGGCGACGCGCGTGGCGACGACGGGGGACGCGCGCGGGGTGCAACACCTGATCCCGGTCCTGGTCCTCGGCGTACCGGGTGCGGTGCTGACGTTCCGTGCGCCGGTGTTCGGCGTCTCCTACGGGTCAGCCGGGGTGAAGTACTCCGGGCTGCTCAGGGCGCGCTCCTACGCGTGGGCGGACCTCCGGGAGGTGCGGGTGGCCGTCCTGCCGGGCACGGTCTACTCGTCCGATGTTCCGGAGCTGGTGCTGGCCTCCGGCGGAACGGACCAGCTGTACATGCTGGCGGGCCACGGCTCGGGCCGGACCAACAAGCGGGTCAAGCGGCTGGTGGCCGAGCTGGAGGCGGCGCGCGCGGCCGCGTCCTGACGCCGGTCGCCGCCGGTCGGTCCCACCGGCGGCGGCGCGCGGCACCGGCTCTCCCGGTACCGGTTGGTGCGGCGACCTGGCGGTTCTGAGCTTGCGAGACACGTTTGTTGGGACCACCTGGTCACGCTTCGTGCAACCTGCAGCGAATCGACACGGAGGTGCTACTTGATCAAGTGGAAGTCGGGATGCTCCAGCCAGGCCTCCAAGAACTCCACGTCTCCGAAGTGTCGAAGCTGCCGCCCACTGCCCCCGGTGTCATAGGAAACCTCCATGACTCTTCCCGGGAGGGTAGTCGCCGGGGCCGCCCGCAGTCGGCGACCAGCGCGTACTGGCGGCTCGCGTTCCGGTGGTTCCCGCGCCCTTCGTCGGAGCAGATCGTGCCGTTGAGGGCCCGTACCTTGGACAGCGGGTTTCCGGACCGGTCATGCGCTCCCACGCGCCCTTGACGTCCCGTCATGCTGGGGTGGAGCGTCGTGCGACGCTGCAGCCGACTCACGCCCGGGCGACGCTGGGCACGATGCTCGGTGAGCTGCCCAAGCTCAGGGACAAGCTGGTCTTCGAGATCGAAGGCAGGGATCCGCAGGACGGAATCGACATGGCGGGGTCGATGATGTCGCCGCTGTGGAACGGGCAGACCAGCCGGCACGGCAAGCAGCACGCGACAGACCGGGAGAAGGTGGTGGAAGCCGTGACGGCGGTGCACATCGCCGCGGCTCTCGCGCAGTTCTTCTCCACCGGGGCGATCCGCCGCAAGTAGGGCCGTCGTCGCTCGGACGAAGGGGTTGACGCCGGGGCCTGGCGGGGTAGACGAGGGCGGACTGGAAGCCGGCGCGGGGGACGAGCGGGCGTGGGTGACACGGCGCCAGGGGGAGGGTTCGAGGTCGATCCGGACGTGGTGTTCCGGGCGTCGGTGCAGTTCCTCGGCTCGAAGGACTTCGTCTACAACATCGCCTCGGGGGTGGTGGGAGACCTGGCGTCCTCGGAGGGGATGGCCGGTGACGACACGGTCGCCCACGACTTCGCGACGAAGTACGAGCGGACGGCCAAGAGTGTGGTCAAGGCGACCGGGACCGCCGGGCGGGCCATGGCGACGATCTCCAGCCGCCTGCTGACGATGGCCGCCAACTACCTGAGCGTCCAGGACTCGGTGGCCGCCGCGTCCACAGGCAAGATCAACACGTTGGCGCCGCTCGCCAAGGGCACCCAGCAGTGCGACGAGAGCGAGGCCCACAACAGTCTGCCGATGGTCACCGGTTCGAGGGAGGCCCACGAGATCCCGGTGATCGGCAAGTTCTGGCCGCAGGGCAACCCGAATCGCCTGCGCGGCGCGGCCCAGGTGTGGGAGCAGTGCGCCTCGGCCATCGACACGGCGCAGCGCCGGCCAGCATGCCGCGGACGTGATGGCGAAGTGCACCGCCACGGCGTTCGCGGGCTTCAAGTCGTACGCCGCGACGGTGTACGACGCCTGCCCGCCCGGCGGGACCGCCGTGTCGGCATCGCAACCGCTGATGGTGAACATCTCCTCGGCGTGCCGGGAACTGCAGTCCCTGTTCGACGTCGAGTAGCCGCGCCGTCCCGGTTCCTCCCGTTGCGTTCGCGGTCTGTCGTCGGCGGGAAGATCCGCACAGCCTGACTGGGCACCGGGCCCGAGGAGGCAGCTCTCCTCGGGCCCGTCCCGGCCGGTGCGTGCCGCCTGGCTGCTCCCGCGCGCCCTTGACGTCTCCTCAGCCGAGCGAAACGGTGGAGGCGCAAGGATCCGCAACCGGCTTGGCACAAGGAGCGGTCATGGCACTACGGTTCAGGGGCATCGACCCGGACACGCCCAACGGCGGCTCTCCGACCGTGTGGTTGGAGGACGAGAAGGCGGAGATCGTCGTCCAGGGCTGGCTGCCCGACATGGAGATGTACCGCGTGATCAGCGAGACCGAGTGGGTGGAGGGTCACGCCACCGGTGTCCCGGACCACGAGGGCGTCGTGCGGATCCCGGTCAGGATGATCCCGTTTCTGCGAAAGGTGTGCGATGAAGCCGAGCGTGCCGGACTTTGGCGCCCTGCTAAGGAGTGCTGAGCGCTCCGCCTGTCACCTGGAGATGCGCGACTCCTACATGGACGACCCGGTCTTCGCCGACTGGCGGGCCGGCCTTCCGGTGGATCGGCCCGAGGCGTACGACCTGCCCGAGGAGTACACCGCCTGGGCCGCCCTGGTGCGGGAGACGGTCGGGCGCGGGGTGGTGATGCGCCGGGCCCGGATCGTCTCGGAACCGGTCACCGCCTACATCCGGTGGGAGCACGCGATCACCAAGCGGCACAACATCGCCCTCGGCGAGCAGGTCCGCTGGCTGCCCCGCTCGAAGGCCTCCGACCTAGCACTGCCGGGCAACGACCTGTGGCTGATCGACGACCGCGAGGTCCTCTTCCACTGGTTCACCGGTGACGGTGAGTGGGCCGGCCACGAGAGCACCGAGGGCCAGGCCGTGGTGAAGTCGGTGGCTGCGGCCTTCGAGGCGGTGTGGGACCGGGCCGTCCCGCACGCGCACTACACCGTCTGACCAACCCGTCCACCACCACCCGCAGCGGGCAGCCAGCACCATGTCGTCGTCACCGTCGTCCAGCGTCATCGAGGCCCGCAAGGCCCTCGCCGCCCGCCTGGTGGCCTTGCGCAAGGACGCAGGCCTGACCGGCGACGAACTGTCCGCCCGCTGCGGCTGGCACCCGGCGAAGACCTCCCGGATCCAGAGCGGCAAGTCCGCCCCCTCCGAAGACGACCTGCGCGCCTGGTGCACCGCCTGCGCCGCCGACGGCCAGGTCCCCGACCTCATCGCCGCCGCCCGCGCGGTCGACTCGATGTACACCGACTGGCGCCGCATGGAACGTACCGGGCTGCGTGCCGCCCAGGAGTCCGTCGCCGCCCTCTACAGCCGCACCGGCCACTTCCGCGTCTACGCCAGCCGCGTCCTGCCGGGCATGGTGCAGACCCCCGAGTACACCACCGCCGTCCTGCGCTCGATCCAGCGCGCCCGGGTCGAGGTCGACGACGTCGCCGACGCGGTGGAGGCCCGGCTGGAGCGCCAGCGGATGCTGTTCTCCGGTCGGCACCGCTTCGGCCTGCTGATCGAGGAGTGGGTGCTGCGCGCCGCGGTGTGCGCCCCGGAGACGATGGCGGCCCAGCTCGGCCACCTCCTCGCCGTCTCCTCCAGCCCGTTCGTCAGCGTCGGCGTCATCCCCACCGGACCCGGCCGCCCGCACTTGCCGGTTGAAGACTTCTACCTGTTCGACGAGGACGAGGTGGCCGTCGAGCTGACCTCCGGCTACCTGCGGATCACCCAGCCGCGCGAGATCGCCGACTACGTGCGCACCTTCACCGACCTGGCATCCATGGCCGTCCACGGCGTGCAAGCCCGTCAGCTGATCACCGCCGCCATAGCCACTCTCGGGTGACTTCGCGCAAGAAGTCGCAACCTCGTTGAGGGCCCGGCCGCATACTCCCTACCGTCGATCCGTTGCCCACGGGGAGTGGACCGGACACCCTGGCCCGCCGGGGTGTGGGCGGCGAGTTGGGGCCGCTGCGCGCGCCCTCCCCCCCCGTCGGGTCCGCGCAGCCGTCACCGCCGACGAGAGAGCGGAGTACCGCCGTGGCCGCGCACCCCATACCCCGCCCACCGGCCACGTCTGCGGTCGCACTCGGGCAGCGCCGGCGGGTGCGAGGCACACGGTGACCGCGGCCGTCGAGGCCCCGCCGCGCACCGAGGCTGCCGACCAGACGAGAGCCCTGCTGCCGTACGAGCCGCAGTCCGCCGCCGCGGCCCGGCGCCTGGTGCGCACGACACTGCGCGCGTGGGGGCTGGACGACCTGGTCGAGGCCGGCGAACTCGTCGTCAGCGAGCTGGCGGGTAGCGCGGCGAAGACCGGGTGCCAGCGGAAGATGACGGTCGCCATCGAGCGGATCACCGACCGGTGCGTGCGGATCAGCGTCCGCGACGGCTCCCGTGCCTTGCCCTGCCTGATCGACGCGGGCCTGGCCGCCGTGTCGGGCCGCGGCATGGCCCTGGTCCACCACCTCACCGGCGGGCACTGGAGCGTGACCTTGGAGCCGCTCGGCAAGACCGTGCACGCGGATCTACGCACCCGCCCGACGTAGCCCCCACCACCTGCCCCGGTGCGCCGGGGCGGCCCTCTACTCCTCCCGGACCTCGGGAGGGCACCATCACAGCGACGACAAGGAGCGCGGCATGGACATCGAGGCAGTCGACGGCGGTGGCTCGGGCGGCGACGGGGGTGGCGGGGGCGACGGGCACCCGGGCGCTCCGTGGACGCCGCCGTCCGACCCGCCGTCCCCGGACGGTACCACCCCGCCCGGGGACGGGGGACACCGCAAGTGACGCTCGCACCTGAGCAGGAGGGCCGCCCCGCGCCGGGGCGGCCCTTCCCCGTCGCGGACGCCTGGGCGCCGGCCTTCGACGCGGTCCCACGCTCGCTGTTCCTGCCGGCCATGGTCTGGGCGCATGACATGGCCACCGGGAAGAGCCGACCCGTCGACCGCACCACCGATGAGCGGGGCTGGCTGGCGGCGGCGGCCGCGGACATCCCGATCGTCACGCAGTGGGACGACGGCGAGCACCAGGGCGTGGAGCCCGGCACCGTGCCGACCAGCTCGGCATCACAGCCGTCGCTGGTCGCCTCGATGCTGGACGACCTCCGGGTCGAGCCGGGGATGCGGGTGCTGGAGCAGGGCACCGGCACCGGCTGGAACGCCGCCCTGCTGAGCCACCGGCTCGGCGACGCGAACGTGACCACGGTCGAGATCGACCCCCAGGTGTCCGCCCAGGCCCGTGCCGCGCTGCACTCCGCCGACTACCGGCCGACCGTCGTCTGCGCGGACGGCGCGCTCGGTCACCCGCCCGGCGCCCCGTACGACCGGATCACCGCGACCTACGGGCTTCGCCAGATCCCGCAGGCGTGGATCGAACAGACCCGGCCCGGCGGGCTGATCCTGGCGCCGTTCGGCACCCACTACTCCAACGCCGACGCCCTGATCCGCCTCACCGTCCAGGCCGACGGCACCGCGTCCGGCCCGTTCCTCCAGCCGGTCGAGTTCATGAAGATGCGCTCCCAGCGCCTCCAGTGGCCGCAGAACCCCGCCGACGGCGGCACCCTCGCCGAGACCACGACCACCGCGGCGCTGCCTACGCACGGCAAGTTCGACCCGTTCCCGCTCGCCGCCGGCCTGCGGCTGCGGGACGCCGTCCACGCGATCCAGCCGCACGAGGACGGCGCCCGCACGCTGTGGCTCTACTCCCTCACCACCCCGGCCTGGTCGGCGACGACATTCCGCGACGGCGAGGACGAGCACCTGGCCCGCCAGTACGGCGGCCGCCGCCTGTGGGACGACTTCGAGCGGACCCTCACCTGGTGGCACCGGGCGGGCGAGCCCGGCGTCGACCGGCTCGGACTCACCGTCACCCCCCAGGGCTGGCACGCCTGGCTCGACGAGCCCGCCCAGCCGATCTGACCAGCCCTCCAGCCCGGTCCGGTGCCGTGGACCGTCTCGCGGCACCGGACCCGTCACCGAACCCCGCCCGCCCCGGCGGGCGCACACGGAAGGGGATTCCCAATGATGCTGTCAAGTCGCTGTGAGGGGCTCTTGGGCGCTTCCTCATGCCGCGACGGCAGCTGGTTCGGACGGACGGGCCTCGAAGGTTCGGCTGTCGCGTATGAGGGCCCAGAGCACGTTCAGGCGGCGTCTGGCGAGGGCCAGGATTGCCTGCTTGTGAGACTTTCCCTCGTTGCGCTTGCGCCGGTAGAACGTCTTGGAGACGGGGCAGTGCACGGCGGCGACCTGGGCAGACAGGTAGAACATCCGCAGGAGTCTTCGGCTGTAGCGGCGGGGCCGGCGGAGGTTGCCGCTGACCTTGCCGGAGTCCCGGGGGACGGGTGCGAGGCCGGCGACGCCGGCGAGGCGGTCGGGACTGCCGAAGGCGGTCATGTCGCCACCGGTGCCGGCGCCGAGCATGTCGCCGATGCCGGGCATGCTGGTGATCACCTCGGCGTGGGGGTGCTCGCGAAACCGTCCCGCGATCAGGTCCTCGAGCTCGGCGATCTCCTGGTCGAGGGACATCACCTCCCTGGCCAGGGTGCGGACCATCCTCGCGGCGGTCTTCTCCCCGGGGACGGAGGTGGACTGGGCTTCAGCGGCGGTGATCGCGGCGTCAGCGGCGCTCCTGGCGCCGGTGATCGTCCGGACGCCGTGGTTCTTCAGCCAGGCCGCCAGCCGGGCCCGGCCGATGCGGCGCAAGGCGGCGGGTGTCTGGTAGCCCGTCAGGAGGACCAGCGCGCTCTTGGAGACGCTGTAGTCGAAGGCCCGCTCCAGTGCGGGGAAGTACTCCGGCATCTGGGCGCGGAGCCGGTTGATCGCGCGGGTGCGGTCGGCCGACAGGTCGATGCGGCGGGCGGTCAGGATCCGCAGGTCCACCGCGATCTCGCCGGTCTGCTCCAGCGGTTGCAGGTCGCGGCGCATGCGGGCGGTGTCGGCGATGACGAAGGCGTCCTTGGCGTCCGTCTTTCCGCTGCCCCGGTAGGCGGCCGAGGCGTGGTGCACGGTCCGGCCGGGGATGTAGAGAAGCTTCTGCCCGTGGCCGACCAGGAGGGCGATCCACAACGCGGCACCGCCCGAGTTCAGGTCGACGGCCCAGGTCACTGGGGAGCCACCGGCCAACTCCAGGACGTCGCCCAGCAGCTCCAGCAGTTCGGCCTCGTTGTTCGGCACTCGCCGGGAGAGCACCGTCTTCCCGTCCGTGTCGATCGCCGTGCAATGGTGCTCGGCCTTGCCCGCGTCCGTCCCGGCCCACAGTTCGGGCACCAGGTCCTCCTCCGTCGACGTGCCTGTCCTCGATCCCAGCAGACGACCTCGCCGACGTTTCCATACGAGCGATGCGGTTCGCGTATCCCAATCAGCGGCCGAGTCGTCGCGGGGAGTCGGGCGGCCAATCCCCTTGAGCCACAACAGCGGCGAGCACATGGCAGCCACACCCGAATCCCCTGGGTGTCCCGATCTTACGAATGATCCGAACTGACCCACGAAGAAAGGTATGGAAGCGCATGGAACGCCGGCCGATGGACCTGGACACCTACAGCGAGCACGCCCAGAACGGGCCCTGCTTCATCTGCTGCCTCGTCGAAGGCGACCCCGCCTATGCCCACGAGATCGTCTACGAGACCGAGCAGCACCTGGCCTTCCTCGACAAGTGGCCCGTCCTGCCCGGCAAGCTCCTCGTCGTGCCCAAGCAGCACATCGAGCACGTCGTCACCGACCTCACCGAGGACGACTACCTCGCCATGATGCGCACCCTACGGCTGGTCGCCCTCGCCGCCGAGGACGTCCTCGGCGGCGAACGCACCTACCTCTTCTCCCTCGGCTCCCAGGACGGCAACAGTCACCTCCACTGGCACATCGCCCGCCTCCCGCACGGAATCCCCTACGAACAGCAGCAGTTCGACGCCCTCGCCTTCACCAACGGCGTCCTCACCTACACCTCCACCGAACGCACCGACCTCGCCGACCGGCTGCGCCAGGCCGTCGCGGCCCGCGCCACCGCGGCCAGCTGACCGGCCGTTGCCCAACCAGGCGCCCGCTCCCGGCAGCGGTCCCCGGTCACCGTCCGAGGTGCTCATGCGGGAATCCACTTCGGCCACCAACCCGGGATATTGCTTGAGGGGCAGAGGCCGGTGTCGCTGACCGCTCCGGGAATAGTGCCGATCCATGCAAAATGGCACCAGGCCATAACGAGTAAGGCAACCACGGCTACTGCCGGAGGCAGCAGCGAACAGATCCCCCGACTTTTTGATCTGCGCACGGCGAGGAATGCAAGTCCGTGAGCGGCTAACGCGACAAAGAGGCCTGCCATGATCGAGAGCGGCAGCTCGTAGTGCCAGATGCTGTCCTACTTGCTGTACTCCTCCTGGTATGAGCCGCAGTACTTGCGGGCTGAGTCCGCAAGTGCCCACGAGCCGATACCTCCGGCCACCCCGAGGAGGGCTGTCAGGCAGCCTGGCGCGCAACTTGGTCCTGAAGGCTTGTTCACCTCCCGAAGGACGTGCGGGGATGCGCCGCGGTTCCCTATGGGCGGGCGGTGGGACCTTTATGAAATATTGCCAGATTTGACCTTTACTTGACCTAGTGTTGGGATGTTCAAAATCCGACAAAAGGTGGCATTTTGGTATTTAGCGGCAAAGTATGATTCTCTCGACGCGCGGCCATTCCCAATAGTGCGAGTGATTGAACACCAGCAATTCATTTGATTGCCCATCGAGGCCTACGTATGGTCGATCGTGTTCGGCGGAGTTGCGAATTCCGAACGGGGAACTTCTAGCCTTTGGGGGAATGCGTGAGGTTTGTCACGCGCGCAGAGTGGGGCGCTCGGCCGCCCAAGAACGGGCACCCGGAAATCGCCACGAACAAGGGCGTCAAGATCCACTACTTCGGCTCCCTCTTCGTCGGAGTCGAGCACGGCCAGTGCCCGCGGAAGATGCGCGAGACCCAGTCCGAGCACATGGACGGAAACGGGTGGGCCGACATCGGGTACAGCCTGGCCGTGTGCCAGCACGGCTACGTGTACGAGGGCCGGGGCAAGAACGCACAGAACTCGGCCAACGGAAACCCGGACCTCAACCGCGACCACTACGCGGTGCCGCCAAACAACTCGCCGGCCTCGCCACCGCACCACTGCGCCGCCCCGCCCTGCACGTCCACCTCGGCGCCCCGCTCCACCTAAACGGCGACATCCCCACGGCGACCGAGAGCGCCCACCGCGCCGTCACCGACGCCTGGCGCACCGCCCGCCGACACCACCCCGCCACGACCGGGTGAGGATCCGCGCCGCGCCGCCCCCTTGAGTACGGGAGAGACACCCGACCGTGCGCGCCGAGCCGACGACAATGTGCTGCTCCGCAGGGCCGGCGCCCAGTCAACAAACCGCTACCGTCGATCGATTCGGGACTGGTAGCGTCCCGGACGTGGCAAAGCTGAACCAGATCATCGCCGTTGAAAAGGGCGTCAAGTCCAAGTCCTTCCAGGAGCTGACGCAGGCCCACCAGGACCTGCAGAAGCCCGCGCTGCTGGCCGGGATCTCCCGGACCTACCAGCCCAAGGACGAGGAGGGCGAGCAGCTGCCGCCGGAGTCGACCCGGGTGCAGCTGAAGGCCGAGGACATCCTGCGCTCCACCGCGAACACCCTCACCCGGCTCTTCGACGTGACGGCCACCAAGGACTGGGCCAACGTCGGCGCCGGCGCCGACGTGGTGGTGGACGGCCAGGTGCTCCTGACCCGGGTGCCGGTGCCGTACCTGCTCTTCCTGGAGAAGCAGCTCACCGACCTGTCCACCTTCGTGCGCAAGCTTCCGGTGCTGGACGCCTCCGAGTCCTGGAACCTCGACCCGTCCACCGACTCCTGGAAGACCGAGCCGGTGCGCACCATCCGGACCAAGAAGGTGCCGCGCAACCACGTCAAGGCCGAGGCCACCGAGAAGCACCCGGCTCAGGTCGAGGTCTACTACGAGGACATCGCGGTCGGCTACTGGACCACGGTCAAGTTCTCGGGCGCGCTGCCCGCCCGCCGGGTGAACGAGCTCGCCGAGCGGGTGGACAAGCTCCAGCAGGCGGTCAAGTTCGCCCGCGAGGAGGCCAACGCCGCCGAGGTCACCGACCAGCGGGTGGGCGACGCCGTCTTCGGCTACCTGTTCCGGTAGCCTCACGATCACCCGCCCGGGGAGCCGAGCGGGTGCACCGCGCGCCGAGGACCTCGCCCGGGGAGCCGGGCGGGCCCGCTGCGCGGTGCGAAAGCTGACACTGACGTTGAAGCTGACCAGGGGTCACAGTGGAGGTTCGAATCCTTCCCCCGGCACCACCGGCCGGGGTAGCCCAAGCCAGGCAGAGGCGGGCCCCGTCAATCTCAGACTCTCGCTCCAGTCTCAGCATTCGCCGCCGAACACCGGATCGACCGGGTGCGGACGACCATCGACGAATGCAGGTTCAAGTCCTGTCTGTGCCGCTCCGTGGCACGGTAGTTCAAAGGCAGAACGCGTCGATTTCACACTGATCCGCGACCCTTAAACGTGCCGGTGTGCGCAATTGGGCGGCAAACAGGGGCCCGGGAGCAGGCTACGCTCCCGGGTCCTCTCACATTCCCTGCACGGCGCGGGGCGCCCGCCACGATCGGGGCGCGCCCGAGCGCAGATCCAGCAGGCCGCGACGGGGACCGCGAGGTGATCGACGCCATCGCACGCTGGCGAAGCCCTCTGCCGGGCCCACCGTCAAGGCGTGCACGCTCCGGGCGTGCCGGTGGGGCGCGGGCACCGGGCCGGCCCCGCCCGGGCCGGTCCACCCGCAGCGACGCGCAAGCGCCATCACCGGTGCACCGGCGCCTGGCCGTCGAGCCGTGAGGCCGCCCGCGCGCGCCGGGCCTTGGGCCGGAGGGAGAACCACGATGACTCTTCGATGGGAGGCGTTCCTGGAGGAGGTCCGGGAACGCGGTGAGTACGGCGGACGGTAGGTTTCCCCAGCACCCGCCCGCCGACACCACCCCGCCACGACCGGGTGAGGGCCCCCGCCGCGCTCCCACGGCCGCAGGGGCCCGGCGCCCCGGTTCGACACCCCGGTTCGATACCCCGCGTCGACGCCCCGGTCCCGGTCCCGGTCCCGGTCCCGGTCCCGGTCCCGGGCGCGCCGCGGCGCCCGCGCCCGCACCCCGCCGCCTAGGGTCGACGCCAGGAGGTGGAGCATGCGGGTGGGCCTGCACGCGCTCGGCATCGGTGACGGCGCCCGGCCGGAGGTGATCCGGGCCGTGGCGGTGGCGGCCGAGGCGCACGGCTTCGCGCGGCTGTGGTGCGGCGAGCACGTGGTCCTCGTCGACGAGCCCGACTCCCGCTACCCCTACTCCGCGGACGGCCGGATCGCCGTCCCCGCGGACGCGGACTGGCTGGACCCGCTGCTCGCCCTGGGCTTCGCCGCGGCCGTCACCAGCCGGATCGAACTCGCCACCGGCGTGCTCCTGCTGCCCGAGCACAACCCCGTCGTGGTCGCCAAGCAGGCCGCCACCCTCGACGTCCTGTCCGCCGGCCGCTTCGGCCTCGGCGTCGGAGTCGGCTGGTCGGCCGAGGAGTTCGCCGCGCTCGGCGTCCCCTTCGCCGCACGCGGCCGCCGCACCGACGAGTACCTCGCCGCGATCCGCATCCTCTGGGCCGACGACCCGGCCTCCTTCGCGGGGGAGTTCACCCGCTTCGACGCGATCCGGGTCAACCCCAAGCCGCTGCGCGGCGCCCGGCTGCCGGTCCTGGTCGGCGGGAACGGCGACGCCGCGCTGCGCCGTGCGGCGGCCCTCGCCGACGGCTGGTACGGCTTCAACGTGCCCGTGGCCGACATCCCGGCACGCGTCGCCGTCCTGGCCGACGCGTGCGCCCGCCGCGGCCGCGCCCTCGGGGACCTCACGGTCGCCGTCGCGCCGAGCGACGCCACCCCGGAAGACCTGCCCGGGCTCGCCGCAGCGGGCGTCACCGAACTCGTCGTCGTCGCCGCGCCCCCGGCGGCTCCCGGCGAGGCCGCCACCTGGGTCGCCGAACTCGCCCGCAGATGGATCCGCCCGGGCGGATGACCCGCGCGCACCGCCGGCCACCTCCTGCCGACCAGGGCGCCGCGCCCCCGGAGCCACCTCACCGCCACGGCGTCCTCCGGCGGCGCAGCCGGTTCGTGCACGCGATGGTCGGACGGGGGCCGACCCCACACAGCGTCACCCACCACCATCGAGAACGTGGACGGAAACCACGTCATCCAGGACCTCGACGGCGGGGTCCGGGCCAAGTCCGCCTTCCGGCAACGAAGTCGATCGGGCGTCGGCGGTGCCGACCGCCGCCGCGACCCGCCCCGGGGGCCGAACCGCGCTCGCTCCACCCGTCGGCAGTGAGCCGGTACACCGTCAAGTCCGCTCAGGTGCCGAAGCCTCACGCACACCGCCGTCCCCGTCGACGCCCCGACCGCCGGGCTCCGACCGGTGGGGATATCCCCACCCCCACCCCACCAGCGGCCACCATGGTTCGCCTGCACCCGACTTCCTAGCGTGGATCACACCGACGACTTCATGCAGGAAGGCCCCACGATGGCACGCCGCTCGCCCGAGCCCAGCACGATCCCGAACGACCCGACCACGGCCCCCGCCATCCACCTGCGCGGCGTCCACCGCACCTACCGCAGCGGCCGCACCGCGGTCCACGCCCTGCGCGGCATCGACCTCGCCCTCGCGCACGGCACCTTCACCGCCGTGATGGGCCCCTCCGGGTCCGGCAAGTCCACCTTCCTCCAGTGCGCCGCGGGCCTGGAGCGCCCGGACTCCGGCGAGATCCGCCTCGGCGGCCAGGACATCACCGGCCTCAACGAGAACCAGCTCACCAGGCTGCGCCGCACCCGGATCGGCTTCGTCTTCCAGTCCTTCAACCTGCTCCCCTCGCTCACCGTCGAGCAGAACGTGCTGCTGCCGCTGCGCCTGGCCGGCCGGCGTCAGGACACCCGGCAGGCCCGGGAACTGCTCGCCCAGGTCGGCCTGGGCGAGCACCACGCCCGGCGCCCCGGCCAGCTCTCCGGCGGCCAGCAGCAGCGCGTGGCCATCGCCCGGGCGCTGATCACCCGCCCCGACGTGGTCTTCGCCGACGAGCCCACCGGCGCGCTGGACACCCGCACCGCCCACGAGGTGCTCGGCCTGCTGCGGCACGCGGTGGACGCCCTGGGCGCCACCGTCGTCATGGTGACCCACGACCCGGTGGCGGCCTCGGCCGCCGACCAGACCCTCTTCCTCCTCGACGGCACGCTCGCCGACCGGCTGGAGCGCCCCACCCCGCAGGCTGTCGCCGACCACCTGGCCGCACTGACCGCCCGCACCACCCAGCCCGCCCCGACCGCCCAGCCCGCCCCGACCGCCCCGACGGCCCTGACCGGCCTGACCGCCCGCCAGGCCGCCCCGCTGGGAGCCACGGCATGACCAACGGCCTGGCCCGTGCCTCGATCCGGTTCCGACCCGCGTCCTTCGCCGGCACCCTGATCGCCCTGCTCCTCGGCTCCGCCGTCATCACCGCCTGCGGCCTGCTCCTGCAGACCGGCCTGACCGCCAAGCTCCCACCCGCCCGGTACGCGAACACACCCGTCCTCGTCGCCGGCGACACCACCGTCCGCACGACGTTCACGGCCGGCGGGGAGACCTCCCAGGCCCAGAGCACCCCGCTGTCCGAACGCGCCCGCCTGGACGCCACGACCGTCGCCGCGATCGCCGCCCTGCCCGGCGTCGCCGCAGCCCGCCCGGACAGCGCCTTCCCCCTCCCCGCCGCCGACGGCCACCCCGCGCTCACCGGCCGCGACTTCGCCGCCCTCGGCATCGCCGGCCCCGCCGACCGCCTCCTCGAAGGCCACCCGCCCGGCCCCGACGAAGTGGTCCTGGACACCGACACCGCGCACGCCGCCCACCTCGCACCCGGCGCCGGCCTCACCCTCACCGCCCCCGGCGCCACCGCGACCTACCGCCTCGCCGGCCTGGCCGCCGCCCAACCCACCGGCCCCACCGCCTGGTTCGCCGCCCCCACCGCCGACCGCCTCGGCGGCCACCCCGGCCTGATCGACGCGATCGCCGTACAGCCGCGCCCCGGCACCAGCACCACCGACCTCGCCGCCCAGGTCCGCCAGGCCGTCGGAACCGGCGCCGACGTCCTCACCGGCGACGACCGCGCCGCCGCCGAACAGCCCTCCCTCGGCCTGGCCCGCGAACTCCTCTACGCCGTCGGCGGCAGCTTCGGCGCCTACGCCGCCATGACCGCGATCTTCGTCGTCCTGAGCACCGTCGCACTCGCCACCGGCCAGCGCGCCCGCGAGTTCGCCCTGCTGCGCGCCATCGGCGCCACCCCGCGACAGATCCGCCGCACCATCGCCACCGAGGCCGCGCTCGTCGCCCCCCTCGCCGCCGCCCTCGGCATCCTGCCCGGACTCGCCTTCGCCCGCTGGTGGTTCGACGCACTGGTCTCACGCGGCGCGATCCCGGCCGGCATCCACCTCGACATCGGCCCGCTGCCGATGCTCGCCGCCGTCCTCACCTGCACCCTGTCCGCACTGACCGCCGGCTTCCTGGCCGCCCGCCGCCCCTCCAGGCTGCGCCCGGGCCAGGCACTGGGCCAGGCCGCCGTCGAACCCGGCCTGCCCGGCGTGGTGCGCACCGCGTTCGGCCTGCTCCTGGCCGCCGGCGGCGTGACCACCGCCGTCCTCAGCTCCGCCCTGGACGGCTCGAAGGCCGCCGCCAGCGCCCAGGGCACCGTCATCTGCTTCATGATCGCCGTCGCCCTGCTCGGCCCCTGGGTGGCCCGCCTGGCCTCCGCCGCTCTGGGCCCGGCCCTGCGCACCGGCGGCGCACCCGGCTCCCTGGCCGCCGACCACACCCGGGCCAACGCCCGCCGCCTGGCCTCCGCGATCACCCCGATCGTCCTGGTCACCGCGTTCTGCGGCACCCTGCTCTTCATCCAGAGCACGATCAGCCACGTCAGCGGCGAGAACGTGCGCAGCGGCATCACCGCCGAGCACGTCCTCGCCCCCGCCGACCACAGCCCCGGCCTGCCCCCCGGCACCGCCCAACGGGCGGCCGGCGTAGCGGGCGTGGACGCCGCGGTGGGCGTCCTGCGCACCTCGGTGCTCTACAGCAGCAGCAAGGCCATCGGCACCGCCACCGCGCTGGGCGTCGACGGCGACCCGGCGGCACTGTCCAAGGTGCTCGACCTCGGGGTACGGCAGGGCTCGCTCGCCGACCTCGGCCGCACCGCCGACACCGTCGCGCTGGACACCGGCCTGGCCGACGCGATGGACGCCCGGGTCGGCGACCGGGTACCGATCTGGCTCGGCGACGGCACCACCGCGCACCCCACCGTGGTCGCCACCTACGAGCGCGGGCTCGGCTTCGGCCGGGCCCTGCTGCCGCGGGCCGCCGTGGCCGCCCACGTCAGCGCCGGCTACGACAGCCAGGTCCTGGTCACCGACCGCCCGGACGCGGACCGCGCCGCCGTGGCCGCCCAGCTGCGCGCACTGGCCGACGGCGCCACCGTCACCGACCGGGCCGCCTTCATCGCCCACGCGGACCTGATGACCGAACTCAATGCCTGGGCCAACACCGTGATGGCCGCCGTCCTCGGCGGCTTCGCCGCGATCACCGCCGCCAACACCCTGGTCATGACCGCACTCGACCGGCGCCGCGAGGTCGCGCTGCTGCGCCTGGCCGGCACCACCCGGCGCCAGGTGCGCTCGATGATGCGCTGGGAGGCCCTGCTGGTCGCCGCCACCGGCCTGGCGATCGGCGCGGTCATCTCCTGGCTCACCCTCGTGCCGGTCACCCGGGCCGTCGCGGGCACCTCGCCGTACGTCCCGCCGGGCCTGGCGCTCCCGCTCGCCGCCGGCGCCGTGCTGCTCTGCCTCGCCGCGACCGGCCTGCCCACCCGGGCCCTGCTGCGCGGCCGCCCGGCGGTGGCTGGCGGCGGCCCCGCGTAGCGCCCGCCCGGGCCCTACGGCACGCGCGCCGCGGCCGTGCCCGCCGTCCGCCGGCTTCGAGTCCGGCCGGCGGACGCCGGGCACGATCGAGGCAGAGGACGCCGATCTGACCGATGGTCATGCCGAACGCCCCAGGTCGGTGATCCCGGAACACCCGGGGCGGGAGCCCTGCCGCCTCCTGCCGCTTGGTGCGCGCGGGGGGATCCGCCGTGCGCACCGTCAACCCGCCGGCTTCCTGCATGTTCATGGACCCATCGTGGCAGCACCTGAGCGTCGGCCCGGACGACCGCCCCGCCCTCCGCGTCGGGATCGGCGCCGGGGGCGTGGAGGCGGACCGGCGTCGGCGTCGTCTCGCCGAGGGCGGTGGGATCCGCTCCGCCGGTCGCGATGGCGGGTGGCGCCGTAGCCGGTGGGTGGAGCACGGCGTCGGCAGGGGCCGTCTGCGCGGCGGCGGTGCAGGTCAGCACTCCGTTGTGCAGCACCAGGCGGTAGCGGGTGCCGGTGTCGGTCAGGTCGAGGTCGAGGTCGAGGTCGAGTGCGAGGTGTTCGCGCCAGCAGTGCCGGCTGTTCACGCGGACCGCGAGGGCGTCGAGCACCTGTTCCGGTGTGAGCTGGGCGAGTACGTCGGGCGTGACGGGCGACACGGGGGTGCCGAAGCCGCCGTGGCGCAGCTCGTACGCTCCGGAGAGGTAGGCGCAGCGCCAGGTGCCGTTCTCCGCACCGTAGCCGAGCTGCTCGTAGGTGTCGGCGAGCAGTTCCCGCGCGGCCTCGTGGTCCGGCTGAGCGAACACCACGTGGTTGAGCACCTCGGCGACCCAGCGGAAGTCGCCGATTCTGACGCCTCGGGCGGGACTTGGTCGTTCGCGACCGCACGTGAGGCGGCCGAGTTCCCCGTGGCCGAGTTCCCCGTGGTCGAGTTCCCCGTGGTCGAGGTCCCAGAGGTCCCAGAGGTCCCGGCCGCCCAGGCGCGCTCGGCGGCCGGGAGCGGAGCCGGGGCGTTCACCGGGCGTAGGCCACCTCGGGGAAGTCGGGGGAGGGGCCGTCGAGGAGCTGTCCGCGGTGGCGGAGGTGGAGGTCGAAGAAGGCGCGCGGGTAGGCGCGTTGGAAGGCCTGTGCCCGGTGGCCGGGGATCGTTCCGACCTCGTCCTCCAGGTCGGGCGGTGACATGCCCAGGAGCGGGGCGATCAGCGGCAGGATCAGCTCGTCGTCGCCGAAGGACTGGTGTGCGGCTCCCCGTACGGTCAGGTGCAGGCGCCAGCCGCGCAGGTGCGACCAGAACGTGCGCAGGGCGGGGTTGTTGTCCATGCCGCCCTTGCCCGGGGTGTCCACGACCAGGAACGGGCGGTCGAGTCCGGCGGTGACGACGGGGCCGGCCGCGCCGCCGTCCAGGCTCGCTCCGGCCGTGATCCGTCGGTCGGTGTGCATGGTCGCGGCGGTGGTGGCGCCGCCCAGGGAGTGGCCGAGCATTCCGACGCGCTGCAGGTCCAGTGCCCGGCGCAGGCCGGCGGGCAGCGGGGCGGGGCGGGCGCCGGGGTGGCCGCCCGAGTACAGGACGGCGAGCCGGTCCAGGACGAAGCGGATGTCGGCGGTGCGGACCGCGAGGGCCTTGGCGGAGTCGCCGATGCCGCCGGGCGGGCTCGTCTCGACGCGTCCGCCGGGGAAGGCGACCGCCGCCGCGTCGTAGGTGTGGTCGACGGTGACGACCAGGAAGCCGTGGCTGGCGAGGTCTTCCACGACGCCGGTGCCGAACGAGCGCGACGCGTCGGCGCCGGGGGAGTAGAGCACGACCGGCAGGGGGCCGGGCGGGCCGCCGACGGGGGCGCCCTGGTGGCCGTGGGTGTTCCCCAGGTGTACCCGGCCGGGGGGCACGCCGAGGAGGTCCAGGTACCGGTCGGCCGCGGCGGCGGGCATCCAGGGCGCGGTGGTGCGGGCCGTGCCGCCGCGGGCGGGGTACCAGATGCTGATCATCAGCTCGCGGCAGGGGCGGGAGGGCACCCAGGGGTCCGGCCGCGCGGTGTCGGCCAGGTGCAGCGCGACCGTGCCCACCGGGTACGGCCCGTCGGGGGCGGGCAGTTGGAACCGCACGGGTTCCTCCTGCCCCGGGTGTGCGACGGCCGCCGGGTGTGCGACGGCCGCCGGGTGTGCGACGGCCGCCGGCGCGAGCGGGCCCAGGGCCGTGGCGGCGGCCAGTGCGGTGCACGAGGACAGCAGAGTTCTCCGGTTCATGCGCTCCACTGTCGCGCCCGGCGGGCCCGGCGGCTTCGCCTGCGGGGAGGAGCCCGGTGTCAGCCCAGGAGGGTAGGGCGGGCATCGGCCGCGCGGATGACTCCGCCCGTGGGATGACGTCCTGCGGGCTGACGGGCCCCGGGCCCCGCTTGGATAGCGTGGCGGGCATGGGTGATGGGCAGTCACGGCCGCTGGTGGCCGGGCGTCTGCGGGACGGGCAGTGGCACGGCGTGGACACGGTCGCGGCCGTGCTCCTGGCCCTGGCGTTCGGCGCGGGCGAGACGCACCGCGGCGGCTGGGTGGCGGGGGCCGTGGCGGCGGCGGTGTGGCTGCCGGTCGCGCTGCGGCGAAGGCGGCCCGTCCGGGTGCTGTACACGGTCTTGGCCGGAGCGGTCCTCGCCCTGGCGTTCACCGGATGGGAGCAGTCCTGGCTCCCCGTCGGGGCGGTCCTGTACACGGTGGGGGCGCGGGAGGCCCGGGGCCGCTCCGTGACGGCGCTCGGCTGCTCGCTGGGCGCCGTCGCGGCGACCACGGCCCTGGCACCGCGGCCGGTCCCGGTGCCGGCCTCCGGGGCCGCGGTTGCCGTTGGGGCCGTGGGGGGCGTCGTCTTCGCGTCGTTGATGATGACCCTGCCCTGGCTGGTGGGCACCGCGCTGAGGGAGCAGCGCTCGTACGCGGAACTCGCCGCCCGGCAGGCCGTGACGGACGAGCGCCTGCGGATCGCCCGCGAGCTGCACGACGTGGTGGCCCATCACCTGACGGTCATCGCGGTCCGGGCCGAGGTGGCCTGCGCGGTCGCTTCCGGCGACCCGCAGGAGGCCGGGCGCACCCTCGCACTGGTCGGGTCGGCGGGCCGCACGGCGCTCACCGAGATGCGCCGCATGCTCGGCGTCCTGCGATCGCCCGGTGACGGAGCCGAGTTGGGGGCCGCCCCCGGCCTGGCGGACCTGCCGGCGCTCGCGGCCGGTGCGGGCCCGCGCGTGGAGCTGTCCGTCGACCCGGGTCCGCCGCTGCCCCCGGGGGTGGAGCTGGCGGTCTACCGGATCGTCCAGGAGGCCCTCACCAACGCGGTCAGGCACGCGGGATCGGCGCCCTGCCGGGTGAGCCTGTCCCGGACGGGCCCCGGGGCGGTGGAGGTCGAGGTCGTCAACGACGCGCCGCTCCGGACCCCGTCCCGCTTACCGTCCCGTTTACCGCTCCGGGTGCCGTCCAGGAGTTCCGGTGGCGGGCACGGGCTCGTCGGGATGCGGGAACGGGCGGCGATGTGCGGCGGGACCCTCTCGGCCGGACCCCTGGCGGCGGGTGGGTTCCGGGTGCACGCGCGCCTGCCCTGCGCACCGGAGGCGGCACGGTGAACCGGCCGGTCCGGGTCCTCATCGCCGACAACCAGGCGCTGTTGCGCACGGGCTTTCGGCTGCTGATCGAGAGCGTGCCGGACCTCACCGTCGCGGGCGAGGCCGCCGGCGGCGGGCAGGCCGTCGAACTCGCCCTGCGGCTGCGGCCCGACGTGGTGCTGATGGACGTACGGATGCCGGGGATGGACGGCCTGGAGGCGACCCGGCGCATCTGCGCGGACCCGGACGCCGCCGGTACCCGCGTGCTGGTCCTCACCACGTTCGACCTGGACGAGTACGTGTACGCGGCACTGCGCGCCGGGGCCAGCGGGTTCCTCCTGAAGGACATCCTGCCCGCCGACCTGCTGACGGCCCTGCGGGTGGTCGCCGCCGGCGACGCCCTGCTCGCACCCGCCGTCACCCGCCGTCTGATCCGCGAGTTCGCCGCACGCCGCGAGCCGTACCCGCGGCCCGCCCCGGAGCCGGCGGGCGTGACCCCGCGGGAACGGGAGGTCCTCCTGCTCGTGGCCCGGGGGCTGCCCAACCCCGCGATCGCCGCGCACCTGGGGCTGAGCGTCGCGACCGTCAAGACGCACGTGCGGCGGCTGCTGGCCAAGCTCCACGCCCACGACCGGGCCCAGATGGTCGCCATCGCCTACGAGACGGGCATGGTCACCGCGGGCGGGTACCCCCCGCCCGCATGCCCGCGCCCCGCCGGCCGCGACGGCGGACCCGAGCAGGACGTCCCCGGCGGTCCGTAGGCTCCGCACACGGCGTCCCCGCCGGCATCGTGCATCCGCTACACCCTGCAACTGGACACGGTGTCGCTGCCCAAGACGGCCAACCCCGAGCACATGCGCTCCAACGCCCAGGTCGGCTTCGAGGTCTCCGGCGCCGACATGGACGTCCTGCGAGAGCTACGCGACGTGGACTACGGCGAGCACGACGTCTTCCCCGTCTACGGCCGTAAGCCCGGCTGAGCCCGTGCCAGGACGTCAGGACGTCAGGACGTCAGGACGGTGCCGCCGCGGTGGCCGGCGCAGCCCCGACTCCTGCACTTCCCGGAGAGCGTCACGACCCCGGCTTGAGGACGACCCGGCCCACGAGGTCGGTGCTGTTCTCCAGCAGCGCGTGTGCCCGATCGGCCTGGGACAGGGGAAAGCGTGCGGCGATCCGGATGCCGATCAGTCCCCGGGCCAGCAGGTCCAGGACGTCGAGGGCATCGCGATGGCGGGCACCGCGCACACCGACGACCGTCATCTCCAAGCGGGTGAGATCGCTCATCGTGAGCGGCAGGTACCCGCCCGTGCGCTGGTTGCCGGCCGCCGGACAGATCGTGCCGCCCAACCGCAGGGCGTCGACCGCCAGTCGGAAGAGGTCCGCGTCACCGGTGAAGTCGACGGCGTGGTCGAACCCGGTCCCGGCGGTCCAGTCCCGCAGCTCGGCCGCAGCCGCCGCCCGATCGGCGGTGACCACCACGTGGTCCGCGCCCGTCTCCTTCAGGAGGGCGGCCTTGTCGGCATGCCGGGTCGTCACGGCGACCCGGGCGCCGGCCATCCGGGCCAGGCGGACGGTGGCTTCCCCCATCCCCCCGGAGGCGCCGCACACCAGCACGGTCTCACCGAGCCGCACGCGCAGCCGGTCCAGAACGAGGCGGTGCGAGGTCGCGTACGGCCAGAGCAGCACCGCCGCCTGCTCCAGGTCGACGTGTGCCGGCAGCGGCAGCCAGAGCCGCTGATCACGCACCAGGTACTGCGCGTACGAGCCGAGACCGGCGTGGCCGGGCACGTCGACTCCGGTCGACAGGTTGCCCAGGCCCCGGTAGGTCTGCGACGCGTACGGATTCTCCGGGTGCACCACAGCGACGACGGGATCCCCCGGCCGGAACCCGGCCACCTCGTCTCCCACCGCCATGACGGTGCCCGCGGCCTCGCGGCCGAGTTGCTGGGGCATCGGCAGCGCGCGCCGGCCGGGCAGCCGCTCCCCGGACAGCTGCCCCGAGCGGTACTTGAGGTCCCAGCCCGAGACCGAGGCGGTGTCGACGGCGACCATGACATCGCGGGGTCCCGGTGGCGGGAGCGGGTAGTCGGCATGGACCAACTCCTCGGGTCCGCCGTGTTCGAAGACCCGAACCGCCTTCGTGGTGGTGGGCAACTGGCTGTCGGTGGTCATGAGCGGGCCTTTCCGATGTTCCGATGTAGGGACCGGCGGGTACCCGGCCCGGAGGTTGCTCTGCGCGAGGCGCTCGGCCGCGCCGACCGTGCTGTCGAGCGCCTCGGCGGGCCCAGGGGTCTTTCTGCGGGCTCAGGAGTCCTTCGGCGGGATCACGGGCACGAGCAGGTACGAGGGGTGGCGGCCGCCGGTGTGCACCGTGTTGGTTCCCGTGGCGTGGGCCCGGTCGACGGGGTCGTCGTGCCGGAAGCGGGTGGGGTCGCTGCGGTCGGCGGCCTGGATCACGAGCCCCAGCCGGTGGCCCGCCGCGAAGACCCTGCTGGTGGGCAGGATCTCGACCGCCGCCTCGACCGGGACCCCGGGCTGGAGCGGGCTGCGGCTGTCGTGGCGGTGCACCGGACGGTAGGGCTCGGTCCGGGTCTCGTCGAGCTCGCGGTGCGAGACCCGCAGCCAGCCCTTCACCACCGGGCCGCGGTTCCCGATGCCCGAGGCGTCCTCGAAGGTCACCTCCTTGCCCTCGGCGTCGATGTCGATCAGCGTGACGAACAGGTCCATGTCCTCGGTGTCCGCGCTGACCCACACGTGCAGCGCGGACGGGCCGGTGAGTTCGACGTCCTCGGTGAACGGGGCGGTGAACAGCGTGACACCGCCGGTGGGTGCCGGGTAGTCGACGCGTGCCTCGGCGGCGGGTGCTTCGGTGTCCAGGGAGCCGCGCTCGGCGTCCAGGTACAGGCGGGTCCATACGGTGCGCGCGATCGGCCATTCGGACTCGGCGCGCACGAAGGAGCCGCAGGGGTCGCGGATGGTCAGGCGCACCGGCGGCTCGTCCTGCCAGGCCGTTTCGTCGCCGGCCACGAAGCGGTCCAGGAAGCGCTTCTGGTAGAGCCGGCTCTCCTCGGTGTAAAAGGGCGTGAAGTGGTTGCCGTCGTGGATCTCCAGCCACTTGTGCGCGGAGCCGACGCCGAGGTAGCCCTCGACGTTGCCGCGCAGGTGCAGTGGATAGCCGGTCCAGTTGCCCGACGACAGCACCGGAACGGTGATCTTCGAGAGGTCGACCTCGCGGGCCCGGTAGTACGCCTTCAGCAGCGCGTGCTCGCGGAACTCGCCCGGCAGCCCGGCGTTGCCCTCCACGGCACGCTCCGGGTTGGGTGCGCCGGCGGGCAGGGCGCTCTGGTTGCCGGTGATCTGACGGGTCCACCACTCGTCGGTGAACAGGTTGCTCAGGATGCCGCCGTGGTGCGACCAGTCCCGGTAGATGTCGACCGCGCCCTCCCACGGCACGATCGCGGCCAGGTGCGGCGGCTGCAGCGCCGCGACGTGCCACTGTCCGACGGCGTAGTAGGAGATGCCCAGCAGGCCCACCTTGCCGGTGCTCCACGGTTGCACGCCGGCCCACTCGATCGCGTCGTGGTAGTCCTCCCGTTCGGTGGGCGAGAACAGCGCCATCCTGCCCCCGGAGCGTCCGGTGCCGCGCTGGTCGACCCGGACCACGGCGTAGCCGCGCGGCACCCACCATTCGGGGTTCGGCGTCTCCCAGGTCATGTGGGGGCCCTGCTCGTCGATCAGGCCGTAGGCGTGGGCGTTGAAGTCGGCGAAGTGGATGTCCTTGCCGTACGGGCCGTGCACCATCAGGACCGGGTGCGGGCCCGGCTGCGCCGGGCGGAACACGTCGGCGCGGAGCACGGTGCCGTCCCGGGTGGGGACCGGCACGTTCTTCTCGATCGTCATCTCGGCTGCTGCGGACACCGGGGCCTCCT
This sequence comes from Kitasatospora sp. NPDC094016, assembly GCF_040304045.1. Lineage (NCBI taxonomy): Bacteria > Bacillati > Actinomycetota > Actinomycetes > Kitasatosporales > Streptomycetaceae > Kitasatospora > Kitasatospora sp. NPDC094016. The sequence goes on along the minus strand of NZ_JBEOUK010000009.1, from coordinate 4,720 downwards.
CGGTCCTTGCCAGAATCTCAACTGCTTTATAAAGTACTTTACATCTACTGAGGGCGCAACGAGGAGAACGGCCATGACCGGCATCACCCATCTGCGCAGCATCGACATCGCGGCCACCGACCCCGCGGAGCTGTTGCCCTTCTACGAGCGGACCTGGGGTCTCGAACAGGTCCCCGACCCGACCGCCCCGGACGGGGGGATCGCCCTGCGGGCCCGCGGCACCGAACACCACGTGCTGCGACTGGTTCCGGGCGCCGGACGCGCGCTCGGGCGGATCGCGCTCGGCGCGGCGACGCCCGCCGACGTCGACCGGGTCGCGGCGAAGGCCGGCGCGGCCGGCGCGGCCGTGCTCACCGAACCCGGTGTGCGGGCCGACGGCGGCTACACGGTCGAGCTCAGCGATCCGGAGGGCCGCGTGCTCGAAGTCGGCACCGGCCTGCCGGAGCACCGCGAACCCGCGCGCCGGGCCTTCGGCCCGGACCGGCTCAGCCACGTCGTGCTGAACTCACCTGACCTGGACGCCGCCAGGACCTTCTACACCGACGTGCTGGGTTTCACGGTCTCCGACACCTACGAGAACGACCTGATGGTCTTCCTGCGCTGCAACTCCCAGCACCACTGCGTGGTCCTGGCGCCGGGCGAGTGGGCCACGCTGAACCACGTCGCCTTCGAGGTCCGCGACACCGACGAGGTGATGCGCTCGCTCGGCCGGATGCGCAAGGCCGGATTCGACACCATCTGGGGCCCCGGCCGCCACGGACCGGGCGGGAACGTCTTCTGCTACTTCCAGGATCCGGTCGGCAACGTCATCGAGTACACCTCGGACCTGATCGAGGTCGGCCCCGACTGGCAGGCGCACGCCTGGCCGCGCACCCAGGAGAACGCCGACGTCTGGGGCACCAGCGGCGGCATCACCCCCACCGTCGCCCGCGCGATGGCCAACCCCCCGACGGGAGCGCAACGATGAAGGCGATCGTGATCGACCGGTTCGGCGCGCCCGAGGTACTGCGCACCACGCGGCTGCCCGATCCCGAGCCCGGCCCCGGCGAGGTGCGCGTGCGGGTCGGCGCCGCGACGGTCTCCCGCACGAAGGACGTCGCCGTGCGGGCTGGCCGGCCTCCCTTCGCCGAGCAGGTCCGCACCTTCCCGCACGTGCTCGGCACCGAGCACGCCGGAGTCGTCGACGCGGTCGGCGAGGGGGTGGACACCGCCCTGCTCGGCGCCCGGGTCGCGGTCACCTCGGCGCTGACCTGCGGGCGCTGCCGGTACTGCGCGCAGGGCCGCGAGGAGGCCTGCCCCGCATTCCGCCTGCTCGGCATCCACCGCCCCGGCAGCTACGCCGAGTTCACCGCCGTACCGGCGGTGAACGTCCAGGTGATCCCGGACGGGATCACCCTGGCCCAGGCGGCCTCACTGGCCGTCAACGGCGTCGTCGCCGCGGCGCAGCTGGCCGCGGTCGGCGCCGGGCCGGACACGACGCTGCTGGTGCTCGGGGCCGGCGGCGCGCTCGGCTCGACCGTCGCCGCGCTGGCCGCCTCCCGCGGAAGCCGGGTGATCGCGGTCGCACGGGACCCGGGCCGGCTGGCGGGCCTTCCGCTGACCGCGGCGATCGACTCCGGCACGCACGACCTCACCGGCCGACTCCGGTCCGCCGCCGGCGACGACGGAATCGACTGCGTCATCGACAACCTCGGAATCCCGGCGCTGTGGGACGCCTACCTGCCCGCGCTGGCGCGAGCCGCGGTGGTCGTCGTCTCCGGCGCGATAGCCGATGACCCGGTGCCACTGCGGTTCCGGCAGCTGTACCTCCACAGCCATGCGATCGTCGGCGTGCGCACCGCCAACCGGACGCACCGCGATAACCTCTGGACCGAGGTGTCCGCCGGGTTCCGGCCGCCGGACGGCTTCGTCCACCCCACCCCCTGGGACCAGGCCGCCGCCGCCCACACCCGGATCGAGGCCGGACGCTCCGGCGGCCAGATCGTGCTCGAGTTCCCGGGGGTCACCGAAAGGCCGCGCCGATGACCCGGAGAGAGACAGTGCCCCGCCGAGAACCGCACCCCGTCGCACCCCGCACCCGCACCGCCTTCCTGGTCCGGCTGCTGTCGAACACGCTCAGCCAGCAGGTGGAACGCGCCCTGAAACCGCTGTCGCTGACCCAGGCCCAACTCGCGGCCCTGGCCCAGCTCACCTTCACCGACGAGGGCTGGCTCTCGGGCGCCGAACTGGGCCGCCGGGCCGGGGTCACCGCGCAGGCCATGTCCGCCGCGATCACCGACCTGGAACGACGCGGCCTGGTGCGCCGCAGCCCGCACCCCACCCAGGGGCGCATCCAGCGGGTCCACATCACCGAGGACGGGGTGCAGTTGCTCGACCGGGCACAGCAGGCGACCGAGCCCGTCGACGCCCGCGCACTGGCGCTGCTCACCGAAACCGAGCGCGACCAGTTCCGCAGCCTGCTGCTGCGCGTCATGACCGGCGCCGGGTGCGCGCCCACGGCGGAGGAGATGCCGGGCGAGTGAGTCCGGCCAAGTCCCGTCCGGGACGGCACCGGGGCCTGCCGGCCCCGACCACTACGAGCCGTCAACCGGCGCCTGGCGGGCGGCCGTCCAGACCCGGGCGCTGCGCAGCGAGGCCGGGTCGCCGCAGCCCGGCCCGTGCGCCCCGGGCCGCCCGGACTGGCCTGCCGTCTCTTGCGCCGCGGGCCGCGCTGGTCGGGCGCGCGGTGTGGGCCCGTGAGTCGGGGCCGGAGATGCTGGCCGGCCGTCAGCAGTGTCGGTGGTGCGCGCTACAGTGACGGTGGTGTACGGACGGCCCTGCGGCCGCCAACGCCTCAGCTGTGTCAGTCGCTTGGAGTGAAGTGCCCCGTCATCTCGACCCCGGGGTCGCGAAGGCGTACATGATCGCCAAGGGAGTCTGGCCGATATCGATGTGGCCCCACCAGCTCCAAGCCCTGGCTGAGCGTCTGCGTGGAGTGCGGTGAGTTCGTCAGGCCGATCTGCCGCAACGTCATGCAGCCCGGCCCGCAGAGGCTGCGACCCGTGCGGTCGCGCCCGCGCCGCCGTGCAGTGCAACGTCCCGGCCCACGTCATGAGTGCCGCCGGAGTGGAACCGCCGGAGGATCACCCGGGGGTTGACATCCCTTGGCGGAGCCTGTGCAGGAGCGCTCTGTGCCCGGGTCTGTGGGAAGGGGATCCGGCGGCCCACGCCTGTCGGGCGCCCGCAGGTTCCACCGGCGCTGTCGGTAACGGGAGTTAGGGTGACCAGGCCGGTGGTCAGGCCGGGACGTGAGGGGGCCGGGAGAGGCGGGGCGGGCGATCCCCGGCCCGTCCCCGCTGGACTTCCTGCCGTTGACCGGCTCCGGCAAGGGCGTCCTGCCCGGCACGTTCCGCCTCGGCGCCACCCCGGGCCTGTCGAAAGTCGAGGGCGTCCAGGCCATGCTGACCGTCGTCGACTGGCTCGAACGCGACCAGCCCATCAACCCGGCCCGCCACATCAAGGGCTACGACGCCAACGCCGTCGACGGCAAGTAGGAGAGACCCGTGGAGGAGATCACCGACGCCATCGACCGGGCCGCCCCCGAACACTTCACCCAGGCCCTGCCCAAGTCCGCACAGGCCTAGATGCGCGCCCTCGTACGGGCCGCCAGGGGCGACAAGAAAGCCGTCGCGGACCGCCTGGGCATCGACCCGAACACCGTGCGCCGCTACCTCAAGGGCGAGCGCAAGCACCCCCGCGCCGCGCTGCGCGAGGCCCTGAAACGCGAGGTCCAACGAGTGTGGCAGCCCGGCATCCGCCGCCGGGCCCGCAAGAAGGCCGCCACCAGCACGGGCATCACCGTCGAGGTGTGGGCCTACTTCGGCTACACCGCCCCCGTCGGCACCACCGACGAGGCCCGGCTGCGGCACCTGACCGTCCACCTCCCACCCGTCTACGCCGACCGCCTCTTCACCGCCCAGGACCAGGGCGCCGGTGACCAACAGATGCGCGCCATCATGGCCGAGGGATTCCAGGAAACCTACTTCAAGGACGGCGGCCGCGCCGCCGGACTCGAAGTCGAGTTCACCGGAATCCAGGCGATCGACGTCCAGTACTGACACTACACAGTGCATCATTACGATGCGCCGAAGCGTGCCACCCACATCTGAGGTAGCACGCTTCGGCGCATGTCGACGTCCCGGGGGTGAATGGTGACGGGCGCTCAGGGGTGGGCGGAGCGAAGCGGAGTCCACCAGGCTCAGGATGGTGTCGGTGTTGACCTGTTGTGAGATGGGGTGAGGTCAAATGGTGGGATGTGGGCCGGAGTTACTGGGCTTACACAGTGCACGAGCGATGCGTCACCTCCGGTTAGCGCACTGAGTTCCGCTTGCGGAATTCAGAGCCCCCGCTTGCGGGGGAACACGCCGGAGCGCAGCGGAGGCGTGTCCTACCTTCGACTTGCCGGCGGTGAATTCCCGCTTGCGGGAATTCAATCCTCGCGCAAGCGCGAGGATTTCATCCGGAGCGCAGCGGAGGCGTACTGCTCTCGGAGCGAAGCGGAGAGAGCAGGGCCCTGCGAAGCAGGGGAATTCCGCTTGCGGAATTCTATTCCCGCGCTTGCGCGGGGATTTCGCTGGAGCGAAGCGGAGGCGTTCGTCCCCGCGCAAGCGGGGATTGCGCCGAAGCGAAGCGGAGGCGTTCGCTGTCCGGCGGCTTGCCGCCGGGGTACCCGCTCCGCGGG